>NZ_JAWOVO010000005.1:0-289405 GCF_033339955.1 Vibrio sp. 1731
GTAGGTTTTGTTTGGCGATAAAACTCTATCACTTACTACCGTTTTTGTTTTGAGTTCCCGCTTATCCGCGATGAACCTTTCTTTTTGCCCCCCTTGAATCCCTATTTCCCCTCCCCCATATACTGAATTAAATCCAAAGAGAAATAATCAAGAGGTCGACTGTGACTACCATTGTATCTGTACGTCGAAATAATAAAGTCGTCATCGCGGGTGATGGCCAAGTATCTCTAGGCAATACCGTAATGAAAGGTAATGCGCGCAAAGTTCGCCGCCTATACAACAACCAAGTACTAGCGGGCTTTGCCGGCGGTACTGCGGATGCCTTCACCCTTTTTGAGCGCTTCGAAAGCAAACTGCAAATGCACCAAGGTCACCTAACCAAAGCGGCAGTTGAGCTAGCCAAAGACTGGCGTAGCGATCGTGCTCTGCGCAAGCTCGAAGCCTTACTTGCCGTTGCCGACGAAACCGCATCGTTAATCATTACCGGTAATGGTGATGTCGTACAGCCAGAACACGACCTGATTGCGATTGGCTCTGGTGGTGCTTACGCACAAGCTGCCGCAACCGCCCTACTAGAAAACACAGATCTAGATGCTCGTGAGATCGCGGAAAAAGCTCTCAATATCGCGGGTGATATTTGTGTCTTCACGAACCATCACCACACGGTAGAAGAGCTAGACTCAACAGTAGAGCCTGAAAAACCAACCGCGTAATCGTAACGAAGTAAGGAAAGAATATGTCTGAAATGACGCCTCGCGAAATCGTTCATGAATTGAACCGCCACATTATCGGTCAAGAAAAAGCCAAGCGTTCGGTTGCGATTGCACTTCGTAACCGCTGGCGCCGCATGCAGCTTGAAGAAAGCTTGCGTGCCGAAGTGACACCAAAAAACATCTTGATGATTGGCCCTACTGGTGTTGGTAAGACTGAAATCGCACGACGCCTCGCAAAACTGGCAAATGCCCCTTTCATCAAAGTTGAAGCGACAAAATTCACCGAAGTGGGTTACGTTGGTAAAGAAGTTGAAACCATCATCCGTGACCTAACAGATGTTGCTGTGAAAATGACGCATCAACAAGCGATGGAGAAAGTGAAATTCCGCGCAGAAGAGCAAGCGGAAGAACGCATTCTTGATGCGCTACTGCCACCAGCACGTGATAGCTGGGGTCAAGCAGAGCAAACGGAAGAGTCTTCTCACACTCGCCAGATCTTCCGTAAGAAACTGCGTGAAGGCCAACTAGACGATAAAGAAATTGAAATCGACGTAGCCGCACCACAAATGGGCGTAGAGATCATGGCGCCTCCTGGTATGGAAGAGATGACTAACCAGCTGCAAGGCATGTTCCAAAACCTGGCAGGCGACACTAAGAAAAAACGTAAGCTGAAAATCAAAGACGCAATGAAAGCGTTAGCGGAAGAAGAAGCGGCGAAACTGGTTAACCAAGAAGAGCTGAAAGAAGCAGCGATTTTCAACGTTGAAAACAACGGCATCGTATTTATCGATGAGATCGACAAGATCTGTAAACGTGGCGAGAGCTCAGGCCCAGACGTTTCACGCGAAGGTGTTCAGCGCGACCTACTTCCATTAATTGAAGGCAGCACGGTATCAACCAAGCACGGCATGGTAAAAACAGACCACATTCTGTTTGTTGCATCTGGAGCATTCCAAGTGGCAAAACCATCTGACTTGATCCCAGAATTGCAAGGTCGTCTACCAATTCGTGTTGAGCTAGAAGCACTAAGCAGCAACGACTTCAAACGCATTCTGACAGAACCAAAAGCCTCTCTAACAGAGCAGTACGTTGCGTTGATGAAAACGGAAGATGTGGACATCGAGTTCACAGAAGATGGTATCACGCAAATCGCGGAAGCGGCATGGACGGTCAACGAGAGCACAGAAAACATCGGTGCTCGTCGCTTACACACCGTAATGGAACGCTTGATGGATGAAATCTCTTACGACGCAGCGGAGCAATCTGGCGCTAAATTCGTTATTGATTCCGCTTACGTGAAAGCGCGCCTAGGCGACACAATTGAAGATGAAGATCTAAGCCGCTTTATTCTTTAAACGCAATCTATTTTACCAAAGCCCAGAACCTTGTTTCTGGGCTTTTTGTTTAGAATGGCGGTGACTTTGACAACATCTAAATCAAAAGCTCTCGTCATTCTAGCGAGCTCAAGCGAGACTAAGAATCTGGTAACAACAGACGCCTACTCTTCCTCGCTCACCTTAATCACCGCACAATCGGACGATAGATTCTGAATCACACTCGTTCCTCGCTGTTTAGAATGACGGTGACTTTGACAACATCTAAATCAAAAAGATCTCGTCATTCTAGCGAGCTCAAGCGAGACTAAGAATCTGCTAACAGCAGACGCCTATTCTTTCTAACTCACCTTAACCACTTCACAACCGGACGATAGATTCTGAATCACACTCGTTCCTCGTTGTTCAGAATAGCGGTGGCTTTGACAACATCTAAATCAAAAGATCTCGTCATTCTAGCGAGCTCAAGCGAGACTAAGAATCTGCTAACAGAAGACGCCTATTCTTTCCAACTCACCTTCACCACCGCACAACCGGGACGATAGGTTCTGAATCACCTCGTTTCTCGCTGTTCAGAATGACGGTGACTTAGATAACATCTAAATCAAAAGATCTCGTCATTCTAGCGAGCTCCAGCGAGACTAAGAATCTGCTAACAGCAGACGCCTATTCTTTCCAACTCACCTTAACCACGGCACTATTGGGACGATAGATTCTGAATCACCTCGTTCCTCGCTGTTCAGAATGACGGTGACTTAGACAACACCTAAATCAAAAAGATCTCGTCATTCTAGCGAGCTCAAGCGAGACTAAGAATCTAGTAACAGCAGACGCCTATTCTTTCTCTCTCACCGTAACACTTCACAATCGGATGATAGATTCTGAATCACACTCGTTCCTCGCTGTTCAGAATGACGGTGACTTAGACAACATCTAGATCAAAAGCTCTCGTCATTCTAGCGAGCTTAAGCGAGACTAAGAATCTGCTAACAGCAGACGCCTATTCTTTCCAACTCACCTTAACCACGGCACTATTGGGACGATAGATTCTGAACCACCTCGTTCCTCGTTGCTCAGAATGACGGTGACTTTGACAACATCTAAATCAAAAGACCTGGTCATTCTAGCGAGCTCAAGCGAGACTAAGAATCTGGTAACAACAGACGCCTATTTTTCCTCGCTCACCTTAATCACCGCACAATCGGATGATCGATTCTGAATCACCTCGTTCCTGGCTGTTCAGAATGACTTTGACAACACCTAAATCAAAAGATCTCGTCATTCTAGCGAGCTCAAGCGAGACTAAGAATCTGCTAACAGCAGACGCCTTTCTTTCCCACTCACCTTCACCACTGCACAACCGGATGATAGATTCTGAATCACCCTTTGACTTCTAGTTGAGTTGTTTTAGGTCAATAGCGTATCTGCCTCTTTGTGCTTATACTGGGCACATTGGTTACTAGCACGAAATTTCCATGAAACAATCTCTACAGATCTGGCTTGAAGCCGCTCGTCCAAAAACATTACCTCTGGCATTGGTCTCTATCTTAACAGGTAGCGTGCTCGCCTACTCGGCGGGTCATTTCTCACTGACGATTGCCATCATGGCTTTCGTAACCGCGACATTGCTGCAAATTCTGTCCAACCTGGCAAACGACTATGGCGATGCCGTTCAAGGTACAGATAACGACAAACGCCTCGGCCCATTACGAGCGATGCAGTCAGGCGCGGTAAGTGCGAAACAGATGAAACAGGCGATTATCTTTAACATCGCTCTGACCGCCATTTCAGGCTTGGTGTTAGTTTTCTATTCACTAAGTTCACTGGAAAGTATTGTTACTTTTATCGGGCTGGGAATTCTGGCCATTCTCGCAGCCATTGCTTATACCATGGGTAGCAAACCATACGGTTACGTGGGGCTTGGCGATATTTCAGTTTTCTTGTTTTTTGGTTTACTCGGCGTATCCGGTACTTATTTCTTGCATACTGGTCACGTAGATACCACGCTATTCTTACCTGCTCTAGGCTGCGGTTTACTCGCCGTTGCAGTACTCAACATCAACAATATGCGTGATATCGAGAACGACCGAGAGTGTGGTAAACGCACAGTCGCAGTGCGATTGGGTCAACGCAAAGCCAAGCAGTACCACTTTGTTTTACTTGGCGGTGCTATTCTTGCCTTTGCGGCTTACTTGTTAATTCAAGACAAACCCGTTTGGATTAGCTTGCCATTTTTACTTAGTATTTATTTCGTGGCCGATCATGGTAAAGCGGTTTGGCATACACAAAAGCCCGCTCAGATAGCACCAATGATGCCAGTCATCGTGAAATGCTCTTTAGTCACCAACGTTTTGTTTGCAACAATTGTGGTAGCTCAAACTCTAGTAAGTTAAAAAAGGATTGTCATTGCATTGACTTAATGCCTAGATATACTCAAAGACAACCAATTTCTGTTTAGAAAGGTACGCTATGGAATACAATACCTCAGCACTCTGTGATATCTACCTCGATCAGGTAGATGTGGTTGAACCAATGTTCAGTAACTTTGGCGGTCGCGCTTCATTTGCCGGGCAAATCACCACCATCAAGTGTTTTGAAGATAATTCGTTGATCCGCGAGACATTAGAGCAAGATGGACTTGGTCGCGTTTT
The DNA here is from genome assembly GCF_033339955.1 of Vibrio sp. 1731. NCBI lineage: Bacteria > Pseudomonadati > Pseudomonadota > Gammaproteobacteria > Vibrionales > Vibrionaceae > Vibrio > Vibrio sp. 1731. The sequence goes on from NZ_JAWOVO010000005.1 coordinate 4,699, forward strand.
GTTAATTGACGGTGGCGGTTCCCTACGTAAAGCCCTTATCGATGCAGAAATCGCAACCATTGCGGAAGAAAACGAGTGGGAAGGCATTGTCGTTTACGGCTGTGTTCGTGAAGTAGATGAACTTGAAGATATGAACTTAGGCATTCAAGCCCTCGCCTCTATTCCTGTTGGAGCGACCAGCCAGGGTATTGGCGAATTGGATATACCAGTCAACTTTGGCGGCGTTAGCTTCCTTCCAGAAGATTACATTTACGCTGATAGCACCGGAATTATCCTGTCGCCAGAACCATTGAATATTGATTTAGAGTTGGATGAAGAAGCATAACGAGTCTTAGGCGCCTAAGTTATAGGGTCTTCTCTTGGCTCTTAGCGCCTAGCCTTGTCTTAACATTTTCTACTTCCCTAAAACACAAACACCCGCTTAACGCGGGTGTTTTTAATTTGGAATGAAGAAGCCGAATTATTCCACTTCGTCCATTTTGCCAAGTAGTGCACGAATGCGCTCTTGCCATTGTGCGTGCTCTTGCTGTGCTTGTTGTGCTTTTTGCTCTAGCTCTTCACGTTGAGAGCGAAGCTCGTTCGCTTCTTCCGCAAGTTTAGCTTTATCTTCTTTCAGCTCTTCGACTTCCATCTGAAGAAGAGTGATTGTGTCAACTGCAGTTTGAATTTTAGATTCTAGTTGTTCTAGTACTTCAAAAGACATCTTGGCCTACCTATGTTATTCCGTTGGGACGATGTGCGAGATTGATGCACACCTAACCTATATAAGGTTCATTCTACTCAGCGTCGCGATGAGAAACACTCACTATATTCGATATTTTGCATCATTCGGTCAAAAAATCAGCGCAATCTCACTAAACGCTGACTTTTCTTGTCGCCGAAGCATTTTTGAGCAAGGATTTTGCGTCTCGCTACGCTGAAAATCGCCCTAAGTATTGATCAAATTCAAGTTAGATAAAGTAAAAGCCTCGCAAAAAGGCAAACGTTTACTCGACCTTGTGATAGAATCGCCGCGCAAATTCTTCTTCCCTCTTGCTTACTTGGAGACATCATGAAACGCGATTTAGCAATGGCATTTTCCCGTGTGACTGAAGGTGCAGCTCTGGCTGGTTACAAATGGCTTGGCCGTGGCGATAAAAACGCAGCCGATGGCGCAGCTGTTGAAGTTATGCGCACGCTACTGAACAAAACAGATATCAGTGGTGAAATTGTCATTGGTGAGGGTGAAATCGATGATGCGCCAATGCTGTACATTGGTGAGCAAGTGGGTATTGGTGGTGATGAAGTAGATATTGCAGTCGACCCGATTGAAGGAACGCGTATGACGGCAATGGGACAATCGAACGCACTAGCCGTACTTGCCGCAGGTGAGAAAGGCAGCTTTCTTAAAGCGCCAGATATGTACATGGAAAAACTGGTTGTTGGCCCTGGTGCAAAAGGCGTAATTGACTTAGAAAAGCCGTTAAAAGAAAACCTAGAGAACGTAGCAAAGGCCCTGAACAAGCCACTTGATACCCTAGTCGTTATTACCCTTGCGAAACCTCGCCACGATAACGTTATTGCAGAAATGCAAGCAATGGGCGTGCGTGTCTTTGCGGTGCCTGATGGTGACGTGGCTGCCTCTATTCTGACTTGTATGCCAGACAGTGAAGTGGACATGATGTACTGTATTGGCGGCGCGCCAGAAGGGGTTGTATCAGCAGCGGTAATTCGAGCGCTAGACGGTGACATGCACGGTCGTCTGCTTCCTCGTCACGAAGTAAAAGGCGATACTGAAGAAAACCGCATTTACGGCGCAGATGAACTAAAACGCTGCGATGAAATGGGCGTAAAAGCGAATGTTGTCCTCAAAATGGAAGACATGGCTCGTAGCGACAATGTGGTATTTTCAGCTACAGGCATCACTAAAGGTGACTTGCTGGAAGGCATCTCTCGTCAAGGCAATATGGCGACCACAGAAACGCTGCTCGTGCGCGGTCGATGCCGTACTATTCGTCGCATTAAGTCGACTCACTACCTAGATCGTAAAGATCCAGAAGTACGCGATATTATTCTTTAAGCATTTCTCGAGGCTCTCGCTCAGTCTGAGCTTGAGCCTTTCTTTCCGCACAGCCGGACAGTAGATTCTGAATCACTCTCGTTCCTCGTTGTTCAGAATGACGGTGGCTTTAATTAGCCCTAAATCAAAAGAATTCGTCATTCTAGCGAGCCCCAGCGAGACTAAGAATCTAGTAGTAACAAGCTCCTATTCTTGCCTGGTCACCTTAACCACTACTCAACCAAAAGATAGATTCTGAATCACCTCGTTCCTCGTTGTTCAGAATGACGACATATATTGGCTCATATGAACATAGCCCCTACAAATCCACACTCAAATTAAGTCAACACTTTTCTTTACTAACCCTATCGCGCATAATATGTACTGACGTATAAATGGTGGGTATATGAAGACCGTAGATAGGATATTGCAAATCGTTAAGCGTGATGGCTCCGTCACTGCAAAACAACTCTCCTCTGAGCTAGGTATGACAACCATGGGGGCTCGTCAGCACCTGCAAAGTTTAGAAGATGATGGCATTCTTTCTATCCATGACGTAAAAGTAAAAGTTGGTCGCCCTGCTCGTCATTGGTCTCTCACTCAAAAAGGTCATGAGCAATTTGCTGACCGTCACAGTGAGTTGACCATTCAGTTTATAGAAGCTGTCGAACATATCTTTGGCAAAGATGGACTGGAAAAAGTCACATCAGAGAGGGAAAAACTCACGTTACAAAGTTATCGTCAGCATCTTGAGCAATGCGACTCTCTGCAAAGCAAACTAGAAACACTCGTCACATTAAGAGAGCAAGAAGGCTATATGGCTGAACTCGAGAAAGATGAGAACGGATTTATCTTAATCGAAAATCACTGTCCGATTTGTAAAGCCGCAACTCGCTGCCCAAGCTTGTGCCAATCAGAATTAAGTGTCTTTCAGTCTTTACTTGGACGTGACACCAAAGTAGAGCGTACCGAACACATCATTAGTGGCCAAAGACGCTGCGTTTACCGCATCCAACAACTGCAGTAACCACCACAACCAAACATCGACATGCCGCACTTATTCAATCTCAAGCTTGAAAGCTTCTCTTATAAGTGAGACGGCTGAAGAATTCATTCTCTCTCCTCTTTCTAGTGGTATAGGCTTTTAGTAACTAAAGGCAATTTCCATAAGGATTTGGAGAGCATCGATGTCTAATCTACGTCATATCCCGTCCCAAACGCTTCCTCCATTCGATGAAATGGTTCGAATGGCAGAGCGAGACCCAGAAGCTTTTGAGCAATTTCGTCATGAGATGGCGAAAGAGATGATCGAAAGGGCATCAGAAAATATGAAAGAAAGATTGTGGGCTCAACAAAGCCACATTGATAGAGTCATCAGCACGTGTAAAAACCCTCATCACACCAATGTGGTATTGATGAACGAGTTGCAAAAACAGGTCGTAAAGTTCAAAGCAGCGCTAGAAGGGGAAGCGGCACCGACACAAAAAGCGGATGTGGTTAGCTTAAATGCGTTTAAAGATAGGGATGATTTTTACTGATACTCAGTAGATAGATCGAGAAAGTTAGGGTTCGTTTCTCTTACCAAGGCTAACTTCCACTCACGCTTCCACTGCTTGAGCTGCTTTTCTCGGTTTATAGCATTAGCCATATCGTCGAATAACTCAAAGTAAACGAGCTTATGAACGTTGTATTTCTTGGTAAACCCTTCCACTACTCCATTTTTATGTTGCCATATTCTTTGGGGCAGCTGACTGGTAACACCTATGTAGAGAACGGCGTTGTTATTTGACGTTAGGATATAAACGCAAGGTGTCTTATCGATGATTCATTCTCCTTCATTATTCGCTGTTACTTTTCCATTGTAATTCGCAAGCTCAGTCAGTTTATTTCAAACTCGGAGCGCTCTGTGCGTAGATTCTGAATCACACTCATTCCTCGCTGTTCAGAATGACGATGGCTTTAACAGTTTCTAAATCAAAAGAGTTCGTCACTCAATCGAGCTTTAGCGAAACTAAGAATCTGGTAACAGCAAGCTCCTATTCTTTCCCGCTCAGCTTAACCACTGCTCAACCGGACGATAGATTCTGAATCACGCTCGTCCCTCGCAGTTCAGAATGACGGTGAGTTTAACAGCCTCTAAATCAAAAGAGTGCGTCATTCTAGCGAGCCTTAGCGAGACTAAAAATCTCGTCACAGCAAGATCCTATTCTTTCCCGTTCAGCTTAACCACTGCTCAACCGGACGATAGATTCTGAATCACGCTCGTCCCTCGCAGTTCAGAATGACGGTGAGTTTAACAGCCTCTAAATCAAAAGAGTGCGTCATTCTAGCGAGCCTTAGCGAGACTAAGGATCTGGTAACAGCAAGCTCTTACTCTTTCACACTCACCTTAGCCACTGCTCAACCGGATGATAGATTCTGGACCACGCTCATTCCTCGCTGTTCAGAATGACAGTGGCTTTAACAGCCTCTAAATCAAAAGAGTCCGTCATTCTAGCGAGCCTTAGCGAGACTAAGAATCTAGTAACAGCAAGCTCCTATTCTTTCCCGCTCAGCTTAACCACGGCTCAACCGGACGATAGATTCTGAATCACCTCGTTCCTCGCTGTTCAGAATGATGATGACTTTAACAGCCTTCAAACCAAAAAGGAGCGTCATTCTAGCGAGCCTTAGCGAGACTAAGAATCTACTTTCAGCACGCACGGTACTTGAAGCGATTACTCCGGCTCAGGGCCATATTGGTTTGGTCCTGATGTCCCCTTTAAGAGACCACATTCAATTAGAATCCATAAACCACAAATCAGAGAAATGGAAGCGACGAACATCTGTGGGGTCGACGGCTCTTGCGCGGCAGGGCTGGTCATTGGCGTGGCAATTCGTCCGATAATCAGCGGAATATTCAGTGCTAGCCAATAGATCGATTTGTTGCGGTCGTGCCAACGTTTGGTGGTGATCGCCAAATCAGGGATCAGCAGAACCACCAAGAAAATAGGAAGAAGCACATAGGAGAGAGTAGGAAGCAGCTGGCTGATACCGGCACCAAAGCCTAGAATGGACACATAGTAAATGACGTTCCAAATCCAGTAGGTTTTACGGTTTATACGTCCTTGAAAAGAAAACAGTAACTCTTTAGTCGACATCAAATTTTACCCCAAAATAGAAAGGTTATAGATTAGCCGAGTCAATATAGTTTGGAAAGGACACCGATAGCTTGGGTGCCCACAACGCCCATATAACAAGCAGAGCCAGGCTGAGAATTCGTAACAATAACCCCTCGCTATTCTCGGGCAATCCAGCACCACCTAGTTCACTACCTTTTGGAAGCTATCTATATCCATGTCTCGGATATTGACCGTTAAACTGTGCACGTGACTAGCTTGCTCTTGAAGAGTCGCCATCAAGGCTCGTGACAGTTCTCGCTTTTGTTCTTGGGAGCGACCAGATAACAAATCAAAGTTGATATGGATAAAATCGAGGCTATCTACCTCCTCTCCTATTAACCAATTGTGGCACCGGAGCGTTCTAGATTTCACTGACGCGAGTTCAAAAAGGCCACTTTCTAACGCCGTTTTATGTAAATCCTCCAGCAACCCCTGAACATTGACGCGTTCTTCCACCGAGTTTGAATACTCTAAAACGAGATTTGGCATTTTGATTCCTTTCTACAACAATTAATTCCAGCGCGTAGTAATACCAATCTCAGCAGCAATTTCCGAGGAATGAACTATCATTCTGTCTACGCGATCACCAATCGGTTGCTTTTGACAAAAATAACAGGATCGATGCTTGGTCGAATCAACAAAGAAAGCCGGACAAGACATGACGCCAATCATGATCTGTTCACATTATTCTGTTATATTCCTACGTAGATTTTTTACATTAATTGACTATTTACATTAAAGATAAGGGAGATATTCCTATGCGTCGTCCTGTAGTGATGGGTAACTGGAAACTAAACGGCAGCAAAGCAATGGTAACTGAGCTGCTAACTGGTCTTAACGCTGAACTTGAAGGCGTTGAAGGTGTTGACGTAGCAGTCGCTCCACCAGCACTTTACATCGACCTAGCAGAGCGCGTAATCGCTGAAGGCGGTAACAAGATCATCCTAGGTGCTCAAAACACTGACCTAAACAACAGCGGTGCGTTCACTGGCGATATGTCTCCAGAAATGCTGAAAGATTTCGGTGCTACTCACATCATCATCGGTCACTCAGAGCGTCGTGAATACCACAACGAATCTGACGAGTTCATCGCCAAGAAATTCAACTTCCTAAAAGAAAACGGTCTAACACCTGTTTTCTGTATCGGTGAATCTGAAGCGCAAAACGAAGCTGGCGAAACTGAAGCTGTATGTGCACGTCAAATCAACGCAGTTATCGACACTTACGGTGTTGAAGCTCTAAACGGCGCAATCATCGCTTACGAACCAATCTGGGCTATCGGTACTGGTAAAGCAGCAACAGCTGAAGACGCACAACGCATCCACGCTTCTATCCGCGCACTAATCGCAGCGAAAGACAAAGCAGTTGCAGCACAAGTAATCATCCAATACGGCGGTTCTGTTAAGCCAGAAAACGCTGAAGCTTACTTCTCACAACCAGACATCGACGGCGCTCTAGTTGGCGGTGCTTCTCTAGACGCGAAAAGCTTCGCAGCAATCGCTAAAGCAGCTGCTAAAGCAAAAGCTTAATCTCGTTTTTACTGAGAGTAAAAATAACAAAGGGATGCATCATGCATCCCTTTTTGTTTGTGTTGTACAGTCGGAGTACCTAATAGGAAGTTCCGATTTACGCTGGCTCGGCAATTTTCACGGTTGGCTTTTTCGCTAGCTCCGCACTGGAATCTTTCTTATAAAGGTTCTCGTAGCAGTAATTTGTAGCTTCAATGTAGCCTTCTACACTACCGCAATCAAAGCGTTGACCTTTAAATTTGTATGCCAAAACACAACCAGATTGAGCTTGTTGCATCAGCGCATCGGTGACTTGAATCTCACCACCTTTACCTGGCTCTGTATTTTCAATCAGTTCAAAGATATCAGGTGTCAGAATATAGCGACCAATAATCGCTAGATTGCTAGGTGCAGTGCCTGGTTCTGGCTTTTCCACCATGTTATCAATGCGGAAGATATCATCTTTGATCATCTCGCCAGCAATCACACCGTATTTATGCGTTTCTGATTCCGGCACTTCTTGTACCGCAACGATTGAACAGCGGAACTGTTTGTACAGCTCAACCATTTGAGCTAGAACGCCTTGGTCCTCATTCACACAAAGGTCATCCGCGAGCACAACAGCAAACGGTTCATCACCGACCAGTTCACGTCCCGTAAGAATAGCGTGACCTAAGCCTTTCATTTCACGCTGACGGATGTAAGTGTAACTCGCAGAATCAATCAAAGAACGAATATCATCAAGCAGCGCTTCTTTACTTGTACCGCTAATTTGATGCTCTAACTCGTAGTTTTTATCAAAGTGATCCATTAACGAGTGCTTACCACGACCAGTGACGATGCACATACCGTCCATACCGGCTTCAATCGCTTCTTCAACACCGTATTCAATCAATGGCTTATTCACCACTGGCATCATTTCTTTCGGCATCGACTTAGTTGCAGGAAGGAAACGTGTACCGTAACCCGCAGCTGGGAATAAACATTTTTTAATCATTTTGTTCAACCTAACTCAACTAATAGCGAGCACTCAGCTCGCTATTTATTATTTGTTGTAAAACTCTTTATACCAAGAGACAAACTCAGCAACTCCTTCTTTTACTGTTACTCTTGGTTTGTAACCAGTTGCAGAAAATAAGTCTTCTGTCTCCGCGTAGGTTTGATAAACATCACCAGGTTGCATCTCTCGAAAGTTTTTCTTAGCTTCAATACCCAGTTCATCTTCAATTGCTTTAACAAAGTCCATTAGGTTAATCGGTGAACCATGGCCTATGTTATAAACGGCGTAAGGCGCAGAGCTACTTGCTGGAGTACCAGCTTCAACGGTCCAGCTATCATTACGTGCAGGCAACACATCCGAAATACGAACCACACCTTCAACAATATCATCCACATGAGTAAAGTCGCGCCACATATCACCATTGTTATTAATATCAATGGTTTCACCGTCAAGAATCTTTTTAGTGAAAATAAAAGGAGCCATATCAGGGCGTCCCCATGAACCGTAAACGGTAAAGAAACGTAGGCCGGTGGTCGGAATATCGTATAGATGAGAATAACTATGAGCCATTAGCTCATTAGACTTTTTGGTTACCGCATACAGTGACACCGGGTGATCAACACTATCAGATGTAGCAAATGGCACTTTGGCATTTAAGCCATATACAGAACTAGATGATGCATACACTAAGTGCTTAACATCATTTTGACGACAACCTTCAAGGATATTCAAATGCCCTACTAGGTTAGAATCTGCGTAAGCATGAGGGTTTTCTAAAGAGTAACGTACGCCAGCTTGTGCGGCCAAATGAATCACACGATCAAATTTCTCTGTCGAGAAGAGTATTTCCATCGCAGAACGATCAGCAATATCAACGTTCAAAAACTTGAACATAGGATGCTCAATACGGGCTAGTCGAGCAAGTTTCAAGTTTACGTCGTAATAATCATTTAGATTGTCGATACCAACGACTTCATTTCCTGCAGCATTTAATTTCTCTACTGTTGCACTACCAATAAAACCAGCCGCACCAGTCACTAAGTATTTCATCAGATTAATTACCTTAATAAAACGAAAAGCCAGTCAAATACGACTGGCTTACTATAATATTGTTTCAGTTAGTCGCTACCAAACAGGTCTCGTGTGTAGACTTTATCAGCTACATCAGCAAGCTCTTCAACCATGCGGTTAGAGACAATCACATCTGCACTCTGTTTAAACTCATTCATATCTTTGATTACACGTGAGTTAAAAAACTCACCTTCCTTAAGTACTGGCTCATATACCACTACTTCAATACCTTTCGCTTTAATGCGCTTCATAATGCCTTGAATAGACGAAGCGCGGAAGTTATCTGAACCAGCTTTCATAATTAAGCGGTAAATGCCCACTACTTTTGGCTGACGTTTGATAATGGAGTCTGCGATAAAATCTTTACGAGTGCGGTTTGCATCAACAATTGCACCAATGATGTTATTAGGAACTTCTTGGTAGTTTGCTAACAATTGCTTTGTATCTTTTGGTAAGCAGTAACCACCATAACCGAATGACGGATTGTTGTAGTGATTGCCAATACGAGGGTCTAAGCCTACACCTTCAATAATTTGGCGCGCATCAAGGTTATGTGCTTCAGCATAAGAATCCAGTTCATTGAAGTAAGCCACGCGCATCGCAAGATATGTGTTTGAGAACAACTTAACCGCTTCGGCTTCTGTAGAGTCAGTAAACAAAACCGAGATGTCTTCTTTTACCGCACCTTCAACTAAAAGATTAGCGAACTTCTCTGCACGTTCGCTACGCTCACCAACGATAATGCGAGACGGGTGTAGGTTATCGTAAAGAGCTTTACCTTCACGAAGAAACTCTGGAGAGAACATAACATTCTGACAACCGAGCTCCTCTTTAATACGCGCAGTATAACCCACAGGTACAGTCGACTTAATCACCATAACCGCATCTGGATTAATTGCCATCACATCTTTAATCACTGCTTCAACTGAAGAAGTATTAAAGTAGTTCGTTTGAGGGTCATAATCCGTTGGTGTGGCAATAACAACAAACTCTGCGCCTTTGTAAGCCAGCTCTTTATCTAGCGTCGCGACAAAGTTGAGCTCTTTGTTTGCAAGAAAATGTTCGATTTCCGCATCAACAATTGGAGACTTCTTGTCGTTCAACAAGTCCACTTTTTCTTGGATAATATCAACCGCCACAACCTCATGGTTTTGTGACAATAACATGGCATTGGACAAACCGACGTAGCCCGTGCCTGCTACAGCAATTTTCATTTTTATTTCCTATTATTTAACTGACGCTAGCATATCAAAACACCTGCACTCTCGGTAGAGTACAGTGATTAACTCAAAGCCTAACTAGCAACACAACTTAATTCAATTGAGTACCCAAGTAACGCAAATAAGCGTTGCGGATACGCAGCTTGTTCTGCTCAAAGTACTCTTGACCATAACGGCCTCGGTTAAAGTAGCGACGAAGCATACTATTATCCATTACGAGTTCATCACCCTGGCCTGCCGCTAAATGGTTAGCATCATTACCAACCCGTGTCGTAACGTTGAAATCATAAGCCTCGTTACCACGAACTTGTATCACTCCCGGCGACATATCGCGCCATGGCGTTAATGGCAGTTTTACTGACACAGTGACAAACTGCTCTTCGTCTGTATCATTAAACTTTGTCACCTGATAACTTGCTGATACTTCTATATCTTCAAACCAATGTGAGGTCGTGAATTTTGCGCCGACATCCCCCTTCCAAAACTCGCCAGCAGTTGCATTAAACTGCCAATCCCACTCCGGCATAGAGAATGTATAACGAGTTAAAAAGGTTTGGCGGTCTGGATTCGCATAACCATTTTTGTCTTTTTCGTCTTGATGTTGGAAGTAGCTCATCTCTAGCCCCAACTCATGGTTGCCCGATTGAGAGAACCAAGCTGATTCGCTGCGCGCACCGATATAATCCGACTTAACCAAGCCTAGAGAGACCTGGTTAGCAATATCGACATATGGTAAACGGAAGAACTGATGCACCATTGCACGCTCAATCTCGTTCTCGTACGCGCTGTCTTCGAAATACCCACCTTCTTCAAAATCGTCACTTTCTGCTAAAGGTAAAATATGACGAACATCAATTGCCGCGCCAGACCATAGGTAGGTGTATAAGTTGCTAGACATAGCAAAAGAGTAATCATACACACCGTACTCGGTTGCAAAACCATGCCTTACCATAGGAGAAAGCACGATCTGCGAATCTAAAGTGCCTGAATTAACTCGCTCCGTTTTCCAATCAACCATGTCTAATCTTTCCGGTAAATCGCGCGTGATAAACTGAATGTCATCACAAGCTGCGCTACCATTGACAAAACTTTGGTAACAGTTAGCGTCAGACAAAACGCTGACCACTGGTTTTTGGTTGGCAAGCATCACAAGTTCAAATTGATCCGATGCAGCACCTATATCTTGCGCCGCATTTTGACCTAAATGGCTCGAAACAATACCCAGAGCGACACCTAGTCCGTCAACTTGATTATGGTTGTAGCGACGGTTTTCTAAAGCGACTACAACTTTGTCATTTGATACGCCCACTTGAACATTAACGAAGCCTTCATTTTTTAACGCACTAACCAAAGAGGAAATTGACGCTTGTTGCGCTTTGTTTTGCTCAACGACTAAACGATCCATTAACGTCATATTATTCTTCGCGTAGTCGCGAGAGCGAGAGTATTCCGTTATCAATGGCATCGAGAGTGCAGCACTCCAAACGCTTGAACCATCCGATTCATGACCAGAATAAATCTGGTAGCTTAATGAGGCAGTTATATCATTAGGCAGTAAATTATCGGGAGTAAACACTTTTATAGAAGAGTTGAATTCTACTGAATCGTACTCTCCTACTAGTTGAACAAAGTCAAAAGGTTGGTATTCAAAGCCACCAAAAGGGCCATCTAGAACACCCATCAAACGCTCTTCTGACTGACCGAAACCAGCAGAAACCCTTAAGGGAAGTGCATTAAACGTATAATCAGCGACGGCAAAATTAGTCATGAGCTTAGTTGCAGCACCACCGACATCTTGCATACCTAAAGCAAAATCTAAGTTCTCATTCCCCCAAAAATTGGGAACCTGATACTTCAGTGATAGTGATAAATCTCGAATACCGCCACAGCCTGTTTTAAAACAGTTCGAGTTATAATCATAAGTAACGATACTACCGTGAGCCTCTAACCCTTCAATGAGGCCGAAAGATACTTTGATAGAATCTAAACCTTGCACCTCGTCAAGCCAAGGGCGCCCTTGGGCAAAAGATACACCAAAGTTGCCATACTCTTTCACTTGAGCATTAGGTGTAAAAGTCAAGCCGGTAAAGCTCTGATTGGAGGGGAAGCGCTCTAATTGTTCAGTTGCCTTTGCTATCCCCACATAAAAAAGCAATGAACATGCCACAGCCCTCACAGTTATCATTTTTATCATTGGTCATGCCACTACTGAAGTTTAAAATACTTATTTTTCATTAACTTTACATTTGCATCAAGTTTCATTTTAATTAATGCGCTGTCTAACCAAAGCTAGCAACCAAGCTTGATATAAAAACTTCCACACAAATAGCCTCGAAAGAGACATATTTGCCTAGTAAACATAGCTCTTCCAATACACATATTGCTACATTATTTTATGCTGAGAGCGGCTTTGATGTTCGCTCACCGTGAACTGAGTGCGTTAGATCAGATGATATGGAGCAAACTCAAGTGATATCGATGTCATGCTAACCTATCTTTACTAGATCAGTTAGAATTTCAATTCGGCGCCTCATCACAAATTACGAACTTTCTTCTCACTCCATCTCCATTGAGGATGCTAAATAAGTATGTGAATACCTCATTTTTCGTAACACCGCTTAAGACTTGAAGGTTCAATTTGTTGGGAGCAGCACGGGTTCTAATGCACGGACGACGTTCACATCGTTGCAAATAAAGTAGTTCGAACGTTTCGCCAAAGCCTTGCCCTCTGCCATGAAGATGTATTTCTCACGGCCAGCGTTGGCATCAGTATCTATCCGCACTACGGCGGCAACAAAGAGGCTCTATTAAAAATGCCGATACCGCGATGTAGCAAGCGAAGAAAGCGAGACGGAACCGTTATGAGTTCTATACCTCGTCCCTCAACCAAGCACTGCAACAACGGACACTTTCATCACAACTTCGCTACTCTTTGCGTCGTGATGAGTTTAAGCTGGTTTCCCCCGAGTTCGACGTTAAAACCGAGCGATAGCTCGCGTGTGAGGCTCTCCTCGGTTGACACCATCAGAACCTAATCAAGCAATGTCACCCGATATTTTCATCCCGATTGCGGAGCGTTCCGATCTGTTTCGACAAGGCAGTTCTGTTCTCCACCAAGCGTTTACGGACACTGCGTATAGCTTTGAGGTCTGTTGTTCAACAGACTTAACAGGAACAAAATGAATATCAGGCCTAGAAAATGCTTCGCAAATTGCTCTCGCATCATTAGCATCGTTCTTTTGCCGGCCAACAAATGGCTTTACATGCTGAGCTGGGATAAGAGCTACGCTATGTCCAAGCTCTTGAAATATTCTGCCCCAATGATGCGAAGTTGCGCATGATTCCATCGCAATAGCCGTTTTCTCTGGTAATTGCCGGACTGTATCAAGAAGCTTGTCACGCTTTACCTTTCGGTTTGACAAGATTTGTCCATCAGAACTCAACACGCATACTTGAAAGAGGTTTTTGGCTATATCGATACCGACAACTTTAATAGACATGATGATTACTCCTGCTCTTACTGGTTGCACCATTAGTTTGATACAACGGTGCTAGAAGGGAGGTGCGTCCATCACATCAAAGCCTTAGGTTATCGCCACTGTTCGCTTTACTGTCCCCCTGACGATATTCATTACCATCCTGGGTAAACAGAGGGGGATCTTGACAACTTGTTGCTACAGTCTTCGTCACGACAAACTTAATTAGCCCGCATTTCCTGTACCGTCGATCGATAGTGAGCGCAATGTGCAGTTCCCATACGCTGATGTTTCAAGGGATATTGGCGCCAAAGTTCGGTTCCCGTATCGCCCCCTTTTCCGAGGATAGAGTTCTCACACGACGTTTCGCCACAGATCGCCAGCAAAAAATACGAGCAAAATATCAACAATGTATACGTTAACCCCAATAAAGAGTGAAATTTGGTAGAGACGAATACCTCTAGAGAGTGAAAGTCCGCCCTATTTTTGGGTTCAGTTTGTCAGACCGCAGAGTCAGGCCTTATTTTGGGTTCGGTTTGCCAAAACGCAAAGTCAGCCCCTATTTTGGGTTCACCTTGCCACCGATGCGATGAGGTCGGCACGTGCTCAGGCTAAGATCAGGGATGGCCTGGGCTCAGAGGCGATGGGCACCGATTGTGCCGTTATTGGGAGTGAACTAAAAAATATCTGCCTTGCTCCTGCGATGAAGTTCAATATCAACGATCTCCTCAGGATCAATTCTGACTCAACACTCAAGCCCCGCCGCGTATTGTGCATACAAAATATCCGCGAAATCCGCTTCGGTTAATACACCAAGCAAAAGATCTCTGACGGCATCAGCAAGTAAGGCGTTGTCGATGACAATTTCAAACTCATTAAGTGATAAGTATTCAAGCGCGACCATCAGCCCCGTGCGTTTATTTGCATCAGGTAGGGCGTGAGCGATGGCAATACTTGCCGCATACTTTGATGCAATATCAAAAACATCTTCCAGACCATCATACGCGATCGCATTGTCAATTCGACCCAATGCACCTTGCAGCTTTGGTATATCCACCTCTCCCTGCATACCTGGCTCAGTCGCTAAAATAAACGAATTTATTTCAATCACTCGCTCGAATGGAAAACAGATGATATCCATCACATATCCGCTAATTTCGTGAATGTCTTACGATGCGTTCTTAGCGCTAACTTGGCTTCAGAACGCACAATTTGACGCCCCTGCATCCCACTCAAGTCTAACTGCTTGGTCGCTTTTACTTTCGGTCTTTTTACCTGTGGCACTCCATAGGCTGACAAGTCTTTGCTCATGAAACCTTCTCTCCATACGACTTCTATCTCTTCATTATACTACCGTTTTTCCTTCGATGCCCTAAGGCTTTTTAACCCTACTTAACCATCGCCAAGATAGCATGGTATAAAAAAGCACCTGAGACAGTTGATCGAAAGGATCAAGAAAATGAGACGTTTTCGATCAAATTAAAATCTATAAAAACAGAAACTTAAATTAAAATAAAAAGAGTGCCGCCTATTGGGCCAGAAGCCCCGTCATCACTGGGCCGCTACTTCGCGCGGCGCTCAGGCCAGAGCGGCTACCCGCCATGAGACACTCACCGGCCTTCGCCGCGCACATTGAGACAGTATTACCTTGTCGCCACCCAATGCATTCACTTGTCTCATGCGCCCCGTCTGCCGGGATCGCCTGGCTGGTTTGACGCGTTGGCTTACGCCAGTAGGGCAGCACGGCGGGATCATGGCGAGCCAACCTCTGCTACCTCGGCCCGTCTGCCCTTCCCTCCATTCCTCACGCTAACACGATATTGGATAACAGAGGAGACAGAGGACCTCCCTGTGGGGTTCCTCTTTGTCTGCGCTCCACTAAACCGTTTCGCATGAGTCCTGCCTGGAGATATGACCTGATTAACCTCAACACTCGTTTATCCGCTATATCCTGCGACAACCTGTACATCAGTCTGTCGTGATTAACGGTATCAAAGTACTTGGCCAGATCTATATCCACCACATAACCTCGTCCTTCTTTTATGTAGCGACTCGCCGCCGATAAGGCATGATGAGCACTACGGTTCGGTCTAAATCCGTAACTGCTGTCTGAGAACTTCGGCTCATAGATTTCCGTTAGCACTGAGGTGATAGCTTGTTGCACTATCCTGTCCAGAACCGTTGGGATACCCAGTTGCCTCATTCCTCCACTCGCTTTCGGGATTTCAACACCAAGAACAGGTTGAGGTTGATAGCTTTCATCCAGAAGACTCTGGCGAAGCCCTAACCCATTCGAGGAGTGTCGAAGCTTTTCGATTGTCGCGCTGATATCGAGCCTGTCGATTCCCCCACAACCTTTATTCTTCTTCACCCTCCTCAGGGCTTGATTCAAGTTCGTTGATGAGCTGATTTGCTCCATCAACTGAGTTGGATTCACCAAGACTCGTCCTCCTGTCTACGCCGACCATGCTTGTCACTCTTCGTGTCCACACGCTTTACTTGCGGTGTCGCCTGTTGGAACGGAGAGATAAGTTTCATCTTGCTGTGACTCCACATGGTTGAGTGTCTAGTGACTGCTTCTTGATATATTCAGTTCAGGCCTTCCCTTAAGTTGTACTTCCTCAAGGTACTATGCCCTCTGCTGACTTCTTACCGCTCTTCGAACCCCATCACTGGGATTCTAGTCTTTCAAAGACAAGCGGTAAGATCTCCCGAGGTAAGACGTTGCTCTTTCCCGTGGTCATGCCTGATTTACTACATCGCACTTCCCGTCGAGTCATTGGGCTATTCTATCTATGGCTAGGTTACCCAAGTCGACATAGCCTACTATCAGGTTTCTGTACGTCATCACCACGTTTTGCCATTTGCTTCCTTCAGATTTCACCTCACGATGAACACCCTTGCATAGGCTAACGGTTCCCGCTCGACTGAGCCCGTAGAGGACTTTCACCTCCTAGATCAACGCCATGCTCGGCGCACCAAGAAAACCCCAGCATGGCGGCTGGGGTTTTGACGGTGACGGGAATGACCCTACTCTTTTTTACCACACCTTGACTGAGCTGCTGTGGCGACAATGGCACCCTTTTCTGGTTCCGTTATAAAACCATCCGCGGCAAAACTATTCGCGGTCTGAGCCACGGTTGACACGTATTGGCCATGATTTTTCCATTTATCATCACATTGCACCAATTGCTCAATCGCACATCCATCACCATTCACGACCGAGCCGAGTGGCGTATTGGGACATTGGTCTTGATCATTCAGAATACCATCTGAATCAAAATCGTTCGTCATGGTGATCATAAAGGACGCAAAGTCCAGTTCGCCTGTTTCTGTGTCATTTCCAAGCCACCCCGTAGCGGTAGGAATAAAGTCATGTTGTAGAGAGCGCCCCGCACTCACATAATAAATGCCCGCCTCTGTCGGTGCAAAAGACTCAAAAGTGAAATGCCCAGAAGGAGCGCCTTGCCTTGTAGAAATTGGGCTACCCACTGTCCGCGTCTGACCAGACCACAAGCCTAAATTGACCGGAGTCGCGCCATTTTCTGCGGCTGGATCGTACCACGCTACGTACAGTTGAATGATACAAGCCGGGCAGTATGACGTGTCTGTCACTCCCCCCATTTCATAATCGCCTTCAAACGTTATGGCGCTTACAGGTTCAATGATCGCCGTATTTCCATCCACAATACCATTGTCAGTCGCCGTCACTTGTGGATTAGTGAAGACAACCGCATTGTGTAATAAAATGTTGTAAGTGACGTCATCAGACACATCAATCGCTTCTGCGACATTTACATCCACTTATCGTCTACAAAGCCATGGCGAATTTGATTTATCCTACACTTACAGCGCCTTAAATTTTTCTACCATATCCTTATCAATCTCCTTGATTAGATTAGGTGACAAGCCCAGATGTTTGGCCTCATGACTAAACGAGCGTGTTGTTTCAAATATTTCCTCAGCCATAACCATAATCGCTTTCTTTGAAGACAACCCCGACTGAGCAGCCAACTGGTCTAGTGCGCTCTTTGGCGTTCGGCCATTACCACCAAATGCCGTCATATGCTCTTTGTAAGGGTTAGGGCTGTAAACAATGTCGTAGAAAGGCGATAGCGTCCAGTTATCGGCGTAACTGGCAAGGAAACTGAAGTTCTTACTGTGATCATCTTGATTAACCGTTAGGTAATTAAATATGCAGCGCTTAATGAGCTTCTGAGACTCAGTGACACTACACATGATGCGCGTAGCTTTAACTAAATCCACATAGTCCAAAGAAGGCTCTCGAAACGGTGCATCTAACAACCCACACGCAGAAATCATATGGATTCGACCGCCTTGCTCGGTGCAATCAAATCGTTCCTGCTCTAGCCAAAATCGTCCATTACCCGCATCAATTAAATCAAAGTCAGGAACCTCAATGCCGACATTACGGGCCATCTGCATGTAGCAATATTCGACTAATGATTCAGAGTGCTTCAAGTCAAACTTTTCAGATGTCAGCTTTACGATAAGCTTTGTTCCTAGTGCGTCATCTAATGTTGAATATTGCCCATTCGATAAACGTGTAACGTTCATCTTGGGCCTAGCACCACCCGATCCTCCAGTATTCATCAAGTGCTCGAGCAAAGCAGACTCGGTGCCTTCAAACTCTTCAATCGCAGCTCGGCCAAGGGTAATGATATCAATTGACTCCTTAGGCTCATCAAGTAAATCTAATTCAGGCTCATAACTCAACGCCCCCATACATCTGTCACCTAGGTAAGCCAAACGCTCTAGGGCGGTAACTTCCTTTGGGTTATGATCGTTCTGTCTAAATACACGATCCATGAGATAAAGACCCCAACCATCAGGGAGACTATCTCCAAAAACCCCATGAATGCCGTAATGCGGTTCTCTAGGCGCAACTTGCAGGCTTGTATCAGCCTTTAAATTGAACGGAGCCAGAGAGGTTGAGTGAGCGCCTAAATAAGCCTCATCAAATTGAAAGAAGCTTTGCTTACTATTTTCAACGAGCTTGCCGACAAGTACCTTTTCACCTGTGCTAAGCGTTCGTTTTACGGTTAGGGCTGATTTAAGCACGTCGAAGCACATCCTCTATTGATTTAAATTCAGGCTCAGACGACTTTGTCAGCTCTTTCACTTTTTTCAAGTCACCGACTGTCTCATACAGCATGAGGAACTGACGCAATGAGATGTTGCCAGATGACTCAAACTTTCGGATCGTGGCGTAAGGCACGCCAGAGAGATCGGCCATCTTCTGAACACTGAGTTTATCTTTTTTCCGAGCGGACTTGATAAACTCTTTGAGATCCATTTGCAAATCATAAGCGGTATAAAGAGATAACATACATGCCTCGTAAGTTGCTACCATGACATCGATTATAGCACCAATTATGGTTTTATTGCTATTATTGTAGCAAATATAAAGTAATAATAATCATTGCTTCATTAAAACGAATGACGTAAAAAACCATCACCGTGACGGTGATGTTATTATTACTATAATGACAAATTAACGAGTTTTATGGTATAATTTGCTATCATAATAGCAGATTAAAAAAGCAAGGCTGACATCCTTCATGTATACGCGCTAGGAATGTAACCTTAAGTTAAGTTGAAATGCCGCCTTATAAATTAATCTTTTAACTCACTGTTTTTAATAATAAAATCTACATCTCCCTACGTTTTTTGTAATGAGTTAGGCTTAAGGCATTGATTTTATTGGCAGTAAAAAAGGGGAACCGGCTGAATCAGATCCCCCGTAACTTATCAGCCTACTTATATCCCCGCCCTCATCGGGCGAGGGTTTACGGCGAAATTGCTAAGAGCAGAGTTACACTTTTGGGGATTCATAACATCACAATGTCGGTGAAATCGTCAATCGTAATGCCTTTGTGATCTTATGTTCATCGCGAGAGTACAGCGAAAAAGTTCGCAAGCACATAGGTGTTGATTACGCTTGATACTCTTTCATTGTTTCAACTAAGTTATCCAATGAAAATCCACGATATTCAACGTCATAACCTTTTAGATTTAACTTTTTCAAAAGGCAGTGGGACTTCTCTATTAATTTGACCTCACTGTAACGTTTTTGCTGTCTCTTTACTTCGGCAATGAGTATTTTCTTATCTAAGTCATTAATAGCCACTATATCGATCTCATTGTGACCTTTTGCATCCCAGTATCCACCAATCTTTCCGAATTGCTTTGATTCAACCAATATCGCGACGAACAGGCTCTCTAATTCCAGACCAGAGTAAACGGTGAAATCTCGTTCAATATATCTTCGGATGTATTCGTAGTTCTCCATCTCAACAGCACTTTTGTTGGCATGGATGAATCGAAACCAGAAGTTTAGAAACGGATCGGAAATGGAGTAACGAATATCTCGTGAGTTCTCTTTAGAGCTAATCGGGCGCTTTTTGGTAATAACATCAAAAACTTCATCAAGCTTTTCCAGATGAACACCGACACTCATATCTAAGAAGTTTTCAATTCGAGCACGGCTTGTATTGCCTTTTGATATCGCACCAAGAATATCGAAGTAAACTCGATGTTCTGAGCCAAAATCTTCAACGAGTCGATGAGTTCCTTCTTTTATTAGTGGTGAAAATTCGGAGATTACCCTCTCAAATAGGTCATCGTTCTCAGCAGAGAATCGGGTTAACCACTCAAGGTATTTTGGTATCCCGCCAGATAGGCACCACCATCGAAGCATGTTTTCAGCATCAAATTGATCATGATCTTTCATTACCTCGGCAAGATAAGAGGGCTGCAAAGGTTGAATTTTAAAGAATCTATCATCACGATTGAATAGAGGTTCGTCTTTGCCTTTGAAAATCTTCGTCATCATGCTGTAGAGGGAGCCACAGCACACTAGGTGCATCATCGAGTCTCTCTTGTTTGCATCCCATAAATTTTGAATATCGGAGAATAGAGCAGGGTTGACGATGTCGATATCTTGAAACTCGTCAATGATGATTGTCAGAGGTTTTTGCTTTGTATAATCCAACAAGAACTCAATGATATCTCGCAGTGATTGGGGCTGGAAAAACTTAACACCGAGCTCACTATTGATGATTTCTGCGAATTCAGCCACTAAGGAGCGTTCACTCTTTCGACTTATGAAAAGGTAAAGGAATTTGGTATTTTCTTGGTGAAAAGCTTCGTTTAAAAGACGGGTTTTACCTACGCGTCTTCTCCCAACCATTACGCTAAGTTGCCCCTTTGTTTCTACTATCTGCTCAGAAACAGTTTGTAGAGCTTTTAATTCCTTCTGACGGTTATAAAATTTTTTCATTGCTTTCTACTTTTGCTTTCACGTATTAGCAATAGAATAGAGCATGAGGTATTTAGTGTAAATTAGGTTACTGTAAAAAAAGTTACAGTAAATTTTTTTACAGTAACCAAAAAACCATGAAGCGGTCTTCAGGCATTAAGGATTGTTGATTTTACTAGCTGTCAATCTGGAATGTTGATTCCGCTAGCTTTGAATCCGATGTTCTACTGCTTGAATCGCCACCGACTCACACGACAAATATAGAACTACACCCTTATTAAATAATAACCATATCCAATCATTAGAAAAAATGGCCAATTATGGCAAGAGAAGTGTGTACTGCATAAATATTAGGCTAACAACTTTTGAGGCAAATCCGAGCTAGCAGACTCTAATGAACACGCCGACGGACAGAAAAAAGCCCCGCATTAGCGAGGCTCGATGATGTTTATCTGTAGTACTGGTGACGCCTTTTTGAATTATGCTTCCAGCACTTCGCAACGTCATATACGCATGCTGGATAATCATCCCAAGGGTCGGCTAGTGCTTTTCCTCTAGCTGCTCTCAGTTTTATTGGGTACCCTCGACACTCGATTTCATGGAGGAAAAAGTAACTCTTTTCCTGCTTAGTTGAAAAGTGCTTATGAGTCCCACTACGTACACGAGGATACACATCCCACAAATAATGCCCATACTCCTTGTCTCGGCTTCGGTACTGTTGCTTTAGTTTTTTCATTTACCCTCCAGGTTTACGTTACCTAGAAGGGATCCTTTGCAAAGTAGTTCATCTTAAAACCTATCAACTTCGTCTGTTGTGACCGATTTCCGTTAACCTTTTCTTGCTTAAAGCATACACAGCGATACGATATTTGGATTACTTCTATACCCGTTCAACTTGAAGATGCAGGTTTCAACAACTGAAAATTATCCGTAATTCCGGACGTCAGTGAAACTGTGTCATAGCCCGCTTAAGTGGTGAGCGACGCTACCACAAACCCTAATTTTTGCACCGTAAACACAAAAGCCAAATCAAGCCAAAACCGCCGAGCGTTGCGAATCCGTCTTAAAGCATTTGATGTGTTAAGCGACATATGTAACTGAATTTTCTTCACACCAATCTTTCAGAGCTTGTTTTGTGGCTAAACTTTGAAACTGATACCACTGCTCTGTTGCGCCAATTTGTTCTAAACGATGCTTAAATTTAGCAAAAGCACCTTTTCGGCTGAAGTAATCAGATATCAAATCGTATTCACTTGGCAACTCTCGGGAAACAAATTCTAGAACGGTTCTTCGACCTAAACCTAAATCACACTTACTCGGAATACAAAGGTAATGATCTGAGTCCTCGATATCGTCAGGTACAACCTCATCTACGCCATCACCAATGTAGTGAATTTGCCCAGACTGCGTATTCAAATACGCCTCAGCACCAAAACTCAAATCCCCAGAAACAAACTCCATTGCCATTTCCAAGTCATTAAGATCTACCGGCATATTGACCTCCATTTCTTCCTGACACATAGACGCGTTAAGTGATGAGATGGTCTCCCCCTACCACTTCACATGGTCATAAGCCATGCTTGGAGTGTTCAGGTCCTGCAGCAAAAGGAGAAGACCATGACTCATGCATAAAATCATCGGCATCGACTTAGCAAAAAAATATTTTCTTCCTTGTTGAAATAAACCATAAAGACAAGAGTCACAACGGTTACGATGCCCACACCCATATAGGCAATGCTCACAAGATGTCGTTCACACCATTCAACGTAGGCAGGCCCCTATTTCCACTATTACTCATACCACTTCCCCTCCTCGCTTACTCTCATCACGTGCAACGGCGACCGATCTCAGCCCCCAAATGGTGGCCTCCTGGTGATCTCTCGATGATTCTAAAGTCCCCACCAAAGAAAAGCGCCAGGCCCACCTTTTTTGCCACAACCTCTCAATATTGAAGCCACTTTTGCTCACATATGAGATCAATCGCACATTACCTGTACAATTATTCTCCATTCCTCCCTTGACGAAAAACCCACCAATACGCCTATAATAAAACCCAACATATTGGGCACGAAACACAAATGACACACCATATATAGAATTAAACAGTCCTCTAAACATACCAGTGGCCCAAAAGAACCGCGTGACGATGTGAGACGCTTTCTTCTCCTTTTGGACTCTAGAGGCAACAGGCTTGGTATTGGACAACCAGAGGCAATCGATCGATGAGAGACTCAGAGCAACGAAGAAAAGCTGAGCGAAAACGAAACGCAGGAGGGGTCGCCCCGAATGCGAAACGTCACGCCTTAAAGCTGCTGGCCGCCATTATACGTCTCAAACAGCGATTCTCCGTTCAGATTGCCCCCCACCTTGATGCCAACCTGACCAATACCGAGAAAATCTCTCCGCTGGACAGAGCGCTGCTGCTCTTTCTCTACCTGTGGCTGATCAATCGCTTGCCTCATTGCCACTCGATTGAAGATATCCCCGATCTTCGCTTAGTCAGTGGCCGTGACGATTGCGACGCGTATCGCCTGCGAAAGATACGAAAAACCGCGCCCAGCTGGGTAGAATACGCGATGCCCCATCGCACACCGCAAGGCACCGAATGGCGCTGGCAGCCCATCCCAAACGGTCTCAATCACTGGTTCGTGGGTGCCCTCGCCCACACCAAGGCGAACAGCCAGGCGTGGCACATGAGTGAGGATGAAAAACGCGCGTTCTTGAGATTTCTTCAGACAAAATGGCGCACGCCCGTTGCCTTAAAGGGGTACGACATGATGCGGCGCGATCATTTTTATCACTATATTGACTCAATGCTGCATCGCGATCCGCACGTGTCTGTGTGCACCAAATACAGCGCACTTCAGGACAAGTCGCCGCATCATAATAGCGCGCCCGCTTATCAGAGCAGTAATACCAACGCCGTTCGGTATGAGCTTTTTCATGCCCAAGGTCGCTATCTTTCTCGGCTGCACCAAGCCATGCCGAGTGACTTACTGGCGCTGTTTTGCGCGCCCGAGCCCGTCACCGGCAACGATGCGCCGCTGTTCAAAGCCCAGTCATCGGTTCCGGCCTATTTGGCCACGCCCGGAGAGATTGTTGCCTTTCGCTACGCGATCACTGATTCGACGCGCGAGTATCTTCCGATACCGGCTCAGCCGATTGGATCGACTCGACAGCTTTTGGTTAATGACGTTCGCCAATTTTTCGCCCGACTTGCCAACAAAGGCCGAGCACTGGAGAAAAAAAGACACACCACCGCCTCACTGCGTGAGCTTCACAACTTCCGCGCTTATGAACTGGCGCTGCTACTGATCGCGCTCACGGGGACTCGGCCCACCCACGCGATTTCGCTTGAGAAAGCGCTGTGTTTTGATCGGCGTTCAGCGCTGGTGTTCGATAAAGGCATTTATCGAACCTTGTATTTATGCCCCGCCTTTGAACGTACCCTCCGTCGCTATCTCAACCTGCAGCGCCAGCTGGTCGACATGACAGGGGTTGCGTTAGAGAGCCCCTACCTTTGGTTTACCGTGACCGAGGCGATGAGCATTGCGCACCTCAATGCCCAATCACTTCGCCAGTTTATGAGTTCAACGTGGCAGAGCGTGAACCCGAGCGAGCGTGTCGATCCTTATCAGCTTCGCCATTTTTTTGCCCAGCATGCACTGAACTCGCTTGATCCTGTGTTAACCGCCGGAGACATCGATAGGCTCATGGGGCATGCAAATTTCGGCGAGCAGCTCGGCAGCGATGTGCTGTTTCCCGCCAAGCAGCGCAAGCTGCATCGCTTTCTCGATAAG
Organism: Vibrio sp. 1731; assembly: GCF_033339955.1. NCBI lineage: Bacteria > Pseudomonadati > Pseudomonadota > Gammaproteobacteria > Vibrionales > Vibrionaceae > Vibrio > Vibrio sp. 1731. The sequence goes on from NZ_JAWOVO010000005.1 coordinate 29,255, forward strand.
CTGCCCGATTTTTTGCACCTATCTGAGCCGATGGAGGAGTACGATGTCACACACCACGCTGCGCGCTGACGCGATTGCCGAGTTCCATGATAATTTGGGGCTGCCATGCGCCGCAAAAGCGGAGCTTTGCTGGGTATGTGAACAGATTGAAGCGTTTGAATTACCCACGCGTGCGCTCAGCGTGCTGCAGCTTAACGCCCTCAATACTCGTATCCGTCAATTTGTCACCGGTCGTCAGCGCCACCTCAAGGCAGCGCTCGATCAAACCCTGCATTATCTCAAAGAGCGTTGTGAGTGGGAGCTACCGGCCGTACAAACGCTCGTCTTTAAGGATACCCAGCAGCAATGGCTGCTCTCCATTCTCAAACAAAGCGCGGCCGCCAGTTCGCTCCTGCACGCCTATCACGCGCAGCGAGCCTCTTTTGTGCGTGAGCGCTGGGAGGAAATGGGCTGGCTTTTGCTGGTGCTTAACATTGAGGTGGCGCCACTGCCCCTACGATATTGGCAGCGCATCTTAACCTCTCCCGAGTCCATTGAATGGTTTGAAGGTCGCATGACACTCACCGTGGAACACACGCAAGCACTGGCCAACTTTACCAGCAAAGAGCAACCGAGCTTTACACGCTATCCGCTGAGCCTCTTTGCCTACAAAGTCTTACAATCCTTTTATCTTCACCCTCCCTTTAAACACCTTACGACGATAAGACTCACGCGTGCGCTCAATGCCTGGTGCGAAGGCGTACCCTATTGCATGCCGCCAAGATCAGACCAAGACTGGCATAAACTCTTTCAGGCCATCTGGTATCACCATCACGCCCTTCCCGTACCTCTTTTGCGTGATTTTAGCGATCCTGAGCGTCACGTGGCGACACTTGAGTGTGCGCATAAAAGGCAGGCACGTGCGGCCACAAAGGCCTCTACGCCGTCCCCGAGCGCGCGGGTTCCCCTCCTATCAACACCTTCAGAGGTCAAAGCCAGCTCCCCCGCTTCCGCTTCCCGTTCATGGCCACACAAAACGCTTATTCGTGCCTTAAAGCCGCAAAGCAAGAAAAACCGATTGCCGCCCACACTGGGCAATGACAATGTCCTGCCATGGTTTTTTTATCATTTTGCGGACTCATTGCATCGTGAAGGCGGCGTCATCAAAAAGACGCTTGGGGCCGACACCATCGACCGTTATACCAATTTTTATTCGCAGCTTTCGCCTTTGTCACTCAAAGACGCCAGCGATCCTGAAGCACTGCCTCGCTGGGCTCGTGATCAGTTTGAACGGATAACGGACAAGACGACCCCTTGGCATCTCTTCAATTTTTTGCGTTTCATGACACACATTGAGCTCACCGACCACCTTGATCTGTCGCAGTTTGAGCGCCCGACACTGCCAAGCCAAGTCGACCCTTTTCGCCTCAGTGCCCAAGAGGTTCACGACGTGGCTATGGCGCTGATCCGTGACGATCAAAGCGGCGCTCTTGATGGCCTGTTTTCCGCCACTGCCGTTTTACTGGGTTACTATTCGATGCTGCGACGGGGAGAAATGCTAAGACTTCGCCTTGGTGACATCAGCTATCATGAGCATGACAAACAGCGCTTTGAGCTCATCATCACTCGAACCAAGGAAGGGGCACCCAAAGGCAATAAAACGCGCATCACGCACGCCTACCTACCTGAGGTCTGTGCCAAACTGATACGCGCCGTCATTAAGATCAAAGCGCAGTGCCCTCCCGACACGCCGCTGCTCGGTTATGTGGGGGAAAGCTTCGCGCAGCGAGATCACTATTACCTTTACCCTGTCAGCCAGCGGCTTAAAGCGCACTTTGGCCCACAGATCCGTTTTCATCATTTAAGACACAGCGGCGCCGAGCTTCTCTACCTGCAAGGGCTGCATCTTGCCTACCAACGAAGCGAAGAGCACCTTCAAGGCATCCTTGAATCCACCACGCTGAGCCTGCTCACCCCACAGGCATGCCAGGCCCGCTTCGATTTTTGGCTTGAGGGACGCGCCTTTGATGACGTCAATGATGGTATTTTACTGGACGTTATTGGCGATGAAATCGGTCATAGTTACTACAGCACGACTCGAAAGCACTACCTGCATGACATGGTCAAAGTGGGGCTGCTCATCTCTCCCCACAGGCGAGTGTATCACCGTGATGAACTTCGCTATCTGCTCGGCATGTCACCGGGTTCTAACGATATCTCGCGCGTATTGAATGCGCTCGAGCCCAATTACGCGCTGATGACCAATGAGCAAAAAAAGCGGTGTTCGCTCGCGCTGCGTGACGCGCAGCTCATTACGCTGGTTTGTGACTCGACGACGCGCCAGGCCAAAGCCCTTAGCCAGGACATCACCACTTATCGCAGCGTGGCGTTACCTAAGCCACCGAGCTGGGATGAGAATACGCTGATCAAAGAGTGGCTCAGCACACTGGATGCTCAATCCCACGCCCTTGCCCCGTTTTCCCCCTTCGCCAAGCGTTCGCTCTCGTTACGTCCAGGACAACCGGTCGCGTTCCTCACGCTCAGTGAACAATGGCTCGCGATGGCGCGAGGTGACGTGTTTCGATTTGACCGCAAAGCCAGAACGCAGCTTCGTGCTCTGGGCCGCGCCACGGTAGGCGCAACAAAAGCGCAAGATGGTCAAGCGTATTTGACGCTGTCCTTTGACTGTCGCTGCAATGACAAAACGCGCAAGGCCTACCTGGCCTTGTTCCATCACGGCCCACTTCAGAGCTGCAACGCCGAACTCACGCTGTATCAAAATCGCAAACAAAAAGCACGCAGCCCGAAGCTGGACAAGCTCAACGCTGAGTTTGCGCGCCCACGCGATCGCGTTAAACGCCTCATCGTGCCGGCCGGCGATACTCGTCTGGTTATTACGGTCCACACACGTGTGCCAGCGCAGGACTTACAAGACTCACTGCAAACCTATTTCGATCACCTCACGCATAACAAACAAAAGGATGCCGTCTATGCCTAGTTTATCTATCGACCCAAAGCACCATGATAATCTCCAGCATCTCCTTGCTCCCATAGCCAAAAGCGACTCTACGGCTCTGCTCACGTTTATTATTGATAAAACTCATGCCTATGTGATCGGTGGCCTTCTCGAAGCGCTTCAATACATCACGCTGCCGATAGAGCGCGACTGGAAACTCAAACCTGGCCAATGGAGCCTCAATGCCAGCAGCTTTAAAGAATACTGGGCATTGCAAAGTCCGCTACGAGCGCAAAAGCAGACCATTACGATACAGTTAAACTACGATCAATATCGCACCCTGCCCCAAATAGACACCCTGACCGAACGAAAATCGCGGCTGTATATTCAGTCGATTGACGCGTTAGACACGCACCTTGCCTTTTTTGCGCGTCATCACGATACCTTTTTTAAGCCAATTCAAGAGTCCAGCGGTCATCGTGAGCCCACCCGTGAGATATTAAATACGCTTGATGTCGCTGACACTTATCGTCCATTTGATGCGTATGAGCTAGAAAAGGGAAAATCCAGCATTCGTATTGAACGCGGTGGCAACATCCACTCGTATGCGCTGCCCGAGGAATTTGTGCCAAATTGTAACTTACTGCTCAACAAAGAAAGCGTGGATACACTAAGACACCTGTGCGAAACCACGGACTCTGACGAGATCCAGATCTATACCGATGACGAGTGTGCCCTCTTCTCCGATGGTCAGCGCTGCTTCAGCAGTTCACTTAAGTCGTTACGCGAGTATCAAAAAAAGCAAGAGGTCGCGTATCACACCGAGTTTCGTCTCGTGGTCGACATCCACCGATTTAAAGAAGAAATCGATAGCTACCGCGCCATGGCTTTAGTGAAACAAGCCAATGAAGCGCTGCTTCTGGTGAGTCGAGATCGTGTGATGCTCGCCGGCCTGACGCTGGAGACCGGCGAAAATGCCTTTCTCAATGTCAAAGACATCAAACACAAACACGACATGGTGCATCGCATCAATTTAAGTGAGCTGGCGAAAGTGCGGATAACGGACATCACGTCGGCTAAGCAGATCAAACTTGCGCTACTCAAAAATGCGAGCGAAGGCGTGTATAAACTTGGCTTTTATAATGATGTGAAAGGCGAGCACCCTTACGCGTACGTCGACGATGTCGCCCCAGCGCCCGATAAGCTCTCACTGGCCCTAGACGCCAAAAACAAACTCGAGGCGCAGCTCGAAGGCAAAGTGGATGATGAAACGGCTCAGATTGACATGGTTGGCTATGACGACATTTAACATTTGCCGCAAAAAAAGAACTGGACAAATTACCAGTACCTGATATGGTAATTGATGAGATTTTCACCAATAGTGGCTAAAAACGCACTTTTTGAAAATCAGACAAGCAGTTGGGATAGGAAGGCGGCAACCTCCCTACCCCGTACCGGCTGCGAGGACCTTAAACCCGACCCAGCCGATGGCACAATTCTAACGAATTCCATCGGTCAGGGACAGATCTATTTATGGATCCCACACTGATGGAGGCCACCATGGCGCACATTCGTATTCGCCCCAACGGGCGTATTCAATTCGATCTTCATTTGTATGGTCGCCGCTTTCGTGAAGGCACGAAGCTGATGGCGACACCGAAAAACCTCAGTCAAGCCAAAGCGACTCTCAAGCAGATGAATGCTGAGATTGACCTCAACACCTTCCAGTACCGCGACTATTTCCCCGACAGCAAAAAAGTGCCCCTCTTTGAAACGCTGCAACGAGAAAAACACCCTGACCGTCTCTATCCGTTTTTCGATGATTTTGCTAATCAATGGTTTGACCGCCAAAAAGGCAAATGGAAAAGCAGCTATCAAAATACGGTGCGCAACACCCTAGACCGTTATCTTATTCCCGCCTTTGGTAATACGCTCATTAATGAAGTGACGTTAGCCAATGTGGAATTCTTTCGAGAAACCTTAATCAACCAACTGGACGACAAGGGCAATCGCAAGCTCTCAAATAAACGTATCAACGGCATCTTTTGGCCGCTGGTCTCCATTTTAGGCCTCGCCGCAGATGAGCATCAATTTACCTACCCGCTTCGCCGCTATAAAACGCTCAAAGAAGAAAAAGCCGATTCTCACCCGATGACCATACAGGAGGTTCAGCATTTTCTGGTGACGGTGCCTGCCGAATGGCGCGACTATTTTATTGTCCGTTTCTGGACTGGGATCCGTAGTTGTGAAATTCATGGCCTGCACTGGGAGCACATCGACTTTGACCACCGCCTCATTCGTGTTCGTCAGAACATGGTCAATGGCGAACTGGGCGAAGTCAAAACCCCGAAATCACGCCGAGAGCTTAAAATGTGTGACACCCTATTGGAGATATTCACCCGCCTTAAAGCTCAAAAAACGGATGACTCCCCTTTTGTGTTCACGCACCAAGGAAAACCGCTCGACACCCACTTTATCAGTAAGAAGATTTGGTACCCGACCCTCGAAAAAGCCGGGCTTAGACGCCGACGTCCCTATGAAACCAGACATACCGCCGCCGTGCTTCATATCGCCGCACACGAAAACCCGCTTTATATCTCTCACATGCTTGGCCACAGCGATACACGCTTATTATTCAAAGTGTATGCGCCCTATGTCGCCAATGCGTCAAGAAGCGATGGCAGTGCGTTTAATGAATTGATGAAGAAGGAGGGTTTTCTATGAATGATGGCCTCTCATTTGAAGCGCAATGGGATAAGCTCCATAGCTTGCTTGATTTTCAACACGCTCACGACAATACGCTGCTCATCATCGCATTAGGAGGCTTATCTCAGGATGTACAACGGCTTTGGTGGCAATCCGAGGAGCCCTTTGATTTGCACCCTTCGGCGCTTTTACAAGACAGCCTGTCGCTTTATGCTCAGCGCGGCTGGCAGCAATACCGAAACGATACTACTTTGTTTCATGCTCTCAATGACCACGTAACCGCATGTTTCGGTTCTCAGAGCCATTGTTATTTTGACCTTGAGTTACACCACCACTATCCCGATTTGCCGTTAATTAAATTTTGGCTCGCGTCGGCGTCATGTTGCTGCCGAGCATATCCCGTCAATCAGGGAGACTTGTGGCTACAACACCTTAGCTTGACCCAGGCCATGTGCCTCGCGATGGAGCAACAGTCTTATAGTCCTGACAATCTCGTCGGATACAGCGAACGAATGGTCATCGTCGTGGATGTTGAAACTCGGTGGGTGGTGTTTTGCAGTGAGAAACCGTTCTTGCCCTTCAAGGCATTGGGGTTTCAATTTTGGCATTGTTGCTATCCCTCACCACATTGAGGTAACCAAACAATAAAAACGAAAGAACCCCGATAAATAACAATAGATAGGAAAGAGGCAGAGAGGGAGCACCGACCAGCCAATCGGTGCTCTGAATAAAACTGGAGCACGACAGCGCCAACTACCTTCAGAAGGACCGCTTTTGTAATAATAGCGCGATAAAATCAGGGTCAGGATATTGATTCCCCTGGTGGGGCAATTTGAAATCGGCGATAATAGATAAGTTGTGTTTATTTGCCGTAGGGCTGCTCAATCATATGTCAGGCAGCCATTATCAGGAGTTCAAGGCACAAGGTTTGAGTATAAAGGCTCTGGATCCATGGAAAAGACCCACATTGTTCTATCCCTTTATTTTGCTGAGTATCTGGCGCATATCCAGAGTTCAGGCAACGATCAAGACAGTATCGTAAAATATTTACTGTAAAAAAAATTACAGTAAATTGAAATGAAAAAACTAATAACAAGACGATTTTGCCTCACACACAACGCACACAGGAATAATCTGAAAGGAGAGTCGATGCAAAAAGTCCAAGCAAGATTGACCCAACGGGCCACGGAAATCGCATGAACATCCTCGTTATTCAAGGGCTCTGAGAACCTTGCTTAAGTAGTTTACATCCATCGCACACTTCATTCGTTTACGTTGAATGCCTCCCTTAAAGCTCGTTTCTTGCTTTAAAAGGTTCAAACACGCCTGTCTGATCCTTGAAAAAGCCTCTGCGCGATCATCGACTCGAATGCGACATGCATCTTCTCTGAAACTAACATCCAACTGCCAGTGCATCGACTCGATTCCCCAGTGAGAACGCGTTGCATCATGCAGTTCTTTCGCACTAAGTTTCTTTGAACTGATGTAAAAGCGAACCGACATATCTTCCTCTGTCGCGGACCCTTCTGTTTTACGCATATTAACCATGATACCCACGCTTTTTAGCGCCGGCCATTCATGCTCTAAATCACCTAAAAATGACAGCTCATTCGTCACTAATGCACAGCGTGTTTCCTCACGCCCATGCCCTTTTTCCTGGCTCGCATAGCTGTCTCCCTCTGCAAATCCCTGCAGCATTGAGGGGCGATAAAACTCACCTATCGCTTTCTCCAGTGAACCTTGATTTCCTTTCACTGCAAGTAAGTAATCAGCATTTTTATCGACTATCTTTTGGGCGATTTTTCTCTGACAACCCATTGCATCAATCGTCACTAAGCAACCAGATATATTTAGCAATTCCAACAACTTGGGGATCTCTGTAATTTCATTGGTTTTGCAATCAACTTTAGATTGCCCAAGACAAAGACCTTGCGCCGTGGCAAAGGCGTTCACCATATGAATTGCTGAGCGCTCTTCAGATTTATTGTAAGAACCGCGAACGGTTTTTCCATCGATTGCTACCACTTCGCCATCTGTGATTTGATGACAATCTTTCATCCAACTGATGAATGCCTTTTGCATCGCTGACGGGCTCACCATGCCCATGACGCGAGCGATGGTATCTGACGACGGAATGCCATTGTCAAAATCACCCAATGACTTAAGAAAATCGGTTCGGCTTTCACCAAAATCACAGATACCTTCCCAGGTATCAAAACCGGATAGCACACCACAGATCGTCAATAAAATAATGTCTGACAATTTGTGTTCTACCTTAGCGGCTTGACGGTAATCTTTTATCACTTCGAAATGCATAAATGGGTTCGTTATTGTCGTCATAATCTGGCTCCGTTTAAGTTACAGAACCATTCAAAATCACTCAAAATGATCTACAAATTGATCCTTAATGAGTTTCCAATGTTGTGATGAATGTAGAAGAAACGCCTTGTAAATTAGAAGATACTAATTTGACGAGAGCCCTTTAAAAATGGGAACTTTCATGCGATTGCCCTGCCCAACGGGCTCAGTTGGGCTAAAACCAATCGTCTTCAGCAGCAAAAAAATCGAAGGGATCAATACTCATCAACTGTTGATGAAAACGCGCCGCATCAACTCGCTCTTTACGAAACGCCTCAAGCACCTCGGTAAGAATCGCATCTGGTACCGGTTGATGTGAGGCATCCGCGAGCAGCGCCTGATTGAACGCCTCGCGCAAATCTTTGGTGTTAACAGGGTTGAACAACTAGGCCTCTTTGGTTGGACATTCATAAGCCCAAGCTAAACCCTGCTCGATGGTCAGGTGATATCAGGAACGGTAAGGCAGTGACCCTTCGTCAACCTGTAACTATTCACCCACGAGCTATTGACGTCGGTTTACGCTAGAAATACTGGTGCCTGATAATCGACGTTCGACATGTGATGTTCGACGATTTCACGCAGCCATTTATAAGCAGAGAGCTGCTGAAGTTTGGCTGTTTCTATCAGCGAGAACATTCGTTCACGGAACTGGTCGCCTCGATATGAGCGAGTCACGTAACAACATTTCCTCATCAGTATGTAATTGCGGAGAACTCGCTCCGCTGCATTGTTTGTTAACGGGCACTCGGAGTCGTCCATAAACCGCCAGACCATAGCATCATCAGCGATGAGGTTTCGACATCTACCTCGATATCGTTTTGTGCATTGATAACTACCCAATTTCAGCCAATGAAGCCAGCTCTTTCGTAATCGCCTGAGTCGCCGGTAATATTGGCTTTCGGTAATTTTTTCTTCGATATATCGGTGATGACACCTGAATACGCTATGAGCGATTAAAGCGAGCTTTTCGCCTATTTTTTGGTTTTCAGGACAAACGCTCTCCTCGATAGCGATGACGTTCCTTAATATGTGAGCCCAGCATAATTGGCGCTTAGATTCATCGATATATTTGTAGGCAGAATATTGGTCAGTCACTAAAAGGTGTGAAACCGCTTCACCAAGTAGTCGTTTGGCTGCATGTTGGTTTCTTCCGCTGTTAATTTGGAAAAAGGCGACGTCATTGCTTAGTGCTGCCCACATCCAGCGTTTATCATTATTGCGCTGATGTGAAGTCTCATCAGCCATAATCAGTTTAGATGCTTTGACTGTTTCATGGATTTGAGTATGTGTATCGGCTAAGTATTCAGTGACTCGTCCTTGCGCCGCTGATATTGCACCTGTTGAGAAGTTAAGCTGGAAGACGTCTTTCAACATAGATTGTATTTTACCTATGCTTTGGTGGTGCTGCGTCGCTTGGATTGCGATAAAGCTATGTAGATTTGGGCCCATTTGAACATCAGGCACAGACTCTGGAAGCTCGGCTTGATGTTTATCACCACACCATGAGCACTCGCCTTTAAAGACTTGATGCTCAACAAGTGTGTAAGAGATATCGGGCAAATCGAAAATCTGGTGTCGTTTATAAGGTTTTCGATTTGGAATAACACACCCACCGCAATGGCATATCTTGTTCGGTAAGTATTGCTCAACCGAGGCACTGTCTTCAATAGGATGAAGTAGACGGCGATAGCCTTTATGACCTGGTTGAGCTCCTTGCTTTTTTCCAGATGTCTTCCGGTTCGGAGAGGTATTCTTTGCTTTATTATGAAGGGGTTGTTGGGATGATGGCACAGAAGAGTTTCGACTATTTTGATTTAGTCGGTCTTCAAGCTCTGCCAGCTTATTCCATAAAAAGTGGATGATGTGTTTCGTTTCTTCAGGCGAATCGAAATCTGGCGGTGGAGGTAATGTTTTCTTATTCATACCACCAGATTGCCACCACAAAAAGATCACTCAAGTTGGATGTGGGATCAAGTTAACTCAGTCACATAACTTTGCTGTCAAGACCTTGCGGGTGAATAGTTACACCCAAAGTCGCCGGGACTAAGTAACCTTGCTAGCACGGCCGTCGTCCCCAAACTCAGAACGTTACGAGCAATAATTTGTAGCGCAGTCCATTTCACTCCTTTTCGAGCGCGGTTACCAACTTCAGCTTTGTCTACCTGGGTTAGCTGACTTTCTTCGACTGAAGAAGCTACTGACTGATTTGAAACTGTCATCGTATTATCAACCTAAGGTTGCAGCATACCAAGGCATAGATTGCCCTATGCCATCATAAATTCGGTAGCTTGGTGTATACCCCAATTTTTGTTGTGCTTTGCTAATATCCGCTTGAGAATGACGTACATCACCGACACGAAAATCCTGGTAGATAGGTTGACGATCATAAACAACGCTACAGTCAGCAAGGGAAACTTTCAACGTATCGAACAAAGTATTGAGACTAGTTCTATCACCAACAGCCACGTTATAAACCTCATCTTTATGGTCTTCATTCGCAGTTGCTGCTAATAGGTTCATTTGTACAACATTATCAATGTAACAAAAGTCTCGGCTTGTCTCGCCGTCACCATTAATATAGACATATTCATCATTAATCATCGCTGCTGTCCATTTTGGAATCACCGCAGCGTAAGATCCGTTTGGATCTTGCCTACGACCAAATACATTGAAGTAACGAAGGCCAATAGTCTTAAAACCGTAAGTACGTGCGTACACGCCTGCATACAACTCGTTTACATATTTGGTGACTGCATACGGAGAAAGCGGATTGCCAATATTTTCTTCGACTTTTGGTAGTGCTGGGTGGTCACCGTATGTCGAGCTACTCGCTGCATAGGTAAAACTGCTTACCTCCTCTTCTTTTGCAGCATCAAGCATATTTAAAAAGCCGGTGATATTCGCGGCATTTGTTGTTAGTGGGTCAGCGATAGAGCGAGGCACAGAACCGAGTGCAGCTTGGTGTAATACGTAGTCAACGCCTTTTACCGCTTGTTGGCACGTTTTCGGTTCGCGAATATCACCTTCAATAAAGGCAAAACGATCCCACTGAGCTTCTGTTACTAAGCTTTGGACTTCATCTAAGTTGTATTGGTGCCCAGTTGCGAAGTTATCTAGGCCGACTACAGTTTGATTCAGCTTAAGTAGTTTTTCGAGCAGATTTGAGCCAATAAAGCCCGCAACCCCCGTTACCAACCACGTTTTTGGTGATTCTAGTAACTCTTGTTGGATTTGTTCGTATTTGATCATTGTGTTTTCCGTATGGGGAAGGTCTAGGGTCTAGGGTCTAGGGTCTAGGGTCTAGGGTCAGGGAAACATAATCTCCCTTTTCTTCCCTAACAAAACCTTTCCGGATTTTAATCAAAGCGGTGATCATTGCTGCTATCTCTTTGCATTCTGCAACAATGACTAAGCCACTTTCTTTGTCGATGTAACCTATGTCTATACCAATATAGGTTTGCGTAAGGAGTTCACCTAACGAGCCTTTTGCGTAATAGAGAAACCTTGATTCTTCTTTCGCAGTTTCTCTTTCAAGACCTTCTGCGATATTAGAGGGAACAGATAAAGCTGATCGCGTTATTTGATCTTTAAATCCATAATCTTGGCAATCTCGCATGAGTTTATAGACGTTACTCGCCAAATGTGATGAACGCTTCCAAACGTCTAATTGCTCGAATTTCATGGTTCGGCTCTGAGGTTCTAGCTCCTAGCTCCTTATAGACGCATATCTACGCTTTCTTTATCTAGAACGTATTTCAGGTCGTACAACACGTGTTCTGGTTTACCCAAAGCACGAATTTTATCGACACCCATTTGTTTAAATTCGTTGTGAGAGACTGCCATGATGATCGCGTCATAATGGTCTTGCTTTTCTTCTTCACAAAGCGTTAAGCCGTATTCATGCTGCGCCTCGGCATTTGAACACCAAGGGTCCATGATATCGACGTTGATGTTGTACTCTTTTAGCTCAGAGATAATATCAACCACTTTGGTGTTACGAAGGTCTGGGCAGTTTTCTTTAAACGTTAAGCCCATAACAAGCACGTTTGAACCTTCTACATGAATACGTTTTTTCAGCATCTTTTTCACAAGCTGAGATACAACGTATTGGCCCATGCCATCGTTCAATCGGCGGCCCGCCAAAATCATTTCTGGGTGATAGCCTACCGCTTGCGCTTTGTGCGTTAGGTAGTACGGATCAACACCAATACAGTGGCCACCAACTAGACCTGGACGGAATGGTAAAAAGTTCCATTTCGTGCCCGCAGCTTCCAGTACTTCTAAAGTATCGATGCCAAGCTTGTTGAAGATGATTGATAGCTCATTGATCAAGGCGATGTTTACATCACGCTGAGTATTTTCGATGACTTTTGCAGCCTCTGCCACTTTAATTGTCGATGCTTTGTGCGTCCCCGCAGTGATGATTGATTTGTATAGTTGGTCGACAAATTCTGCGACTTCAGGTGTCGAGCCACTGGTGACTTTAAGAATGTTGGTTACACGGTGCTCTTTATCACCTGGGTTGATTCGCTCTGGTGAGTAACCAGCGAAAAAGTCTTGGTTAAATTTAAGACCAGAAACACGCTCAACAACCGGAATACAGTCTTCTTCTGTTGCTCCAGGGTATACGGTTGATTCATAGATGATGACATCACCTTGGCTAACAACGCTACCTAATGCTTCAGACGCTTTGATTAGTGGCGTCAAATCTGGCTGTTTATGCTCATCAATTGGGGTCGGCACAGTAACAATGTATACATTGCACTGCTTTAATTCTTGGAGGGATGATGTGTAAGAAAGGTACTTTGCTTCTGCTAACTCATTATCACTGCATTCTAATGTACTATCATGGCCAGTTGAGAGCTCATCAATACGTGATTGGTTGATATCAAAACCGATAGTTGGTGATTGTTTGCCAAATTCTACCGCAAGCGGTAATCCTACGTAACCTAAGCCAATAATGCCAACGTTTGCATTCGAAATATCAAATTGCATTTTAATAATTCCTTGGTTTTAATTCGAAGTTTATTCTTATCGGCCTCAGTTCTTTCGGTCTGAGGCCTTTTATATTCTTTTTAATTATTCTTATAGGGACTTGCGCACTGTTGTAATTAACGAGAGCACGGAAAAATCATGAACATCCCCGTCAATAAAGGCTTGCCAGAACCTTCAAAATGTACTCAGAATCCATCGCACACATCGCTCTTTTGTGTTTAATACTCGCTTTCAAAGTCGTTTCACTTTTCAGCATGTTCAAACACATCTGCCTGATCCTTGCAAAGTTCTCTGCACTTTCTTCCGCTCGTTTTCGGCAAGCATCTTCACCAAATGTTGTATCAAGGGACCAGTGCATCGACTCGACCAACCAATGTGAACGCGTTGCATTTAACAATTCTTTAGCACTTAAATTCTTCGAGCTAATGTAGTATCTCACCGTGATTTCTGACTCTTTCGCCACGGCTTCTTCTTGCCTCACAGAAACAACGATACCCATCGTTTTTAGCTCGGGCCAATCAAACTCTAGATCACCCAAAACACTTAAATCTGTGTTGGTTAATGCCAACCTAGTTTCTTGTCTGCCACGCGATTTTTCTTGTGTGCTATAAGAATCACCATCGTGTTTTTGTAGCATGCTCATATCGAAATAATTATCGAATGCTTGCTCTAAACGACCTTGATTACCTTTCACCGCTAATAAGTAATCTGCGTTTTTGTTTAGTATTTTTTTAGCGATTTTCTTCTGACATCCCATAGCATCAATAGTGACCAAACAGCCTGATATATCAAGCAGTTCGAGCAACTCTGGGATAGCGGTGATCTCGTTGCTTTTTTCGTAAACTTTATGCTGTCCGAGACTAACGCCATTTTCAGTAGCAAAAGCGTTCACCATGTGAATAGCACCCAGGCCGCGAGAGTCATCGTAAGAGCCCCTAGACATCGAAATGCATAAATGGGTGCTGGTTACTCATTGTTGGACCTCCAATTTGTCTATGGAGGTATTAGAAAACACTGAAAATGATCTACAAATCGATCATCGAACAATTGATTGTTATGTGATAACGCTAACTAGTTACGTTCAAAAATTGAGAGCTCAATACGTCATGAACCCTTTAAACATGGGCATGTTGATGATTTTTCCCTGTTAACGAGAGGCATACTTTAGCTATAATCGTTTTAATAGTCTCTGCACCAACGCAATTTATGTTCTGATCTTTTAGGAGTTATTACTTGAATACTCATAGTTATAATAACCATAACCATAAGAGCTTGAAGCTTTTTTCTCGATCGCGTTAAAGATAACGCCTTTTACCTTAATGCCTGACTGCTGGAATCGGTTGCGCGCAACATCTATTTCTTTTGCTGTATTTTCACCAAAGCGAGCGACCATTAAGGTCGTACCAGCAAAGGCACCGACAATACTTGGGTCAGTTACAGCTAGCACTGGTGGTGTATCGAAAATCACTAAGTCATAGTTTTGGCTTGCCCAATCAATTAACTCTTTCAGGCGAGGATGCATTAACAGCTCTGAAGGGTTTGGCGGTAACTGGCCGCGGGTGATCACATCTAAGTTTTCAACTGGAGTGGCTTTTACTGCCTGGTTGGTATCAATTTTACCGCTCAATATGTCCGACAGTCCGTTATTCGCACTGACTCCTAACGAGTTCTGTAAGTGGCCTTTGCGCATATCTGCATCGACAAGCAATACTTTTTGCCCAGTTTTCGCCGTCACTGCCGCAAAGTTGTTAGAAATAAATGACTTACCAATACCTGGTGCTGGGCCGGAGATCATAACTACATTATTTTTCGCTTCCATCATCGCAAAATGGAGGCTGGTGCGTAAACCACGTAGTGCTTCGATAGAAAGATCGGCAGGGTTAACCTCTGCCAGCAATGACTGCTCCTTGCTCTGCTTTTTACGCTTAGAGTTATTGGCGATTTCAAGTTGCAGCACCGATTTTGGCACGCTGGCGTATACGGCTAATCCGATTGCTTCAATCTGATCAGGAGATTCCACACCTCTATGAAGTGCAGCCTTAACCAGTACAAATGCCACACTCAGCATCCCGCCCATCAAAATAGCCAACACAACAATTTTCGGCTTTCTCGGTTTAATAGGTGCAGCATAAGCTTGTGCGCTATCGAGAATGCGTACATTACCCACCGTACCGGCTTTAACAATGCTTAACTCCTGCACTTTATTAAGCAGTTGAATATAAATTTGTTGGTTCACTTCAACATCACGTGTCATGCGCAGCACTTCACGTTGGGTTTTTGGTAACTTTTGAATTTGCTGGTTTAAACGTTCTTTTTCGTTTAACAAGGTTGCACGTTTATCCAATAGAGATTTGTAGGCAGGGTGGTCTGTGGTAAAGCGCTGGCTAATCTCGCTCTCTTTGAATGTCAGTTCATTCAACTGACCTTCAAGCTCGACCATAACACTCAGCTTTGACTTAGCTTCTAATCCTAAATCAATAGACTCGTTAGCCTGACGATATTGGTTGAGCGCATCTTCTGCTATCGTTAAGTTGTTCTTGATGTCAGGCAGACGCTCTTTTAGAAAAACCAAACTTTGTTCTGCTTCAGCCGATTGTCGTTCTACATTTTGTAGAAAGTAAGTTTGGCTAATATGATTGAGGATATTGGCAATTTGGCTGCGGTCTTCGCCAACAAAACTCAGTTGTAATATCCCGGTCTGCTTACCAAGTTCGCTAATAGAAAGATTTTGCGTTAGCCATCCAATAACACTTAAACGACTGCGTTTAGCAATATTAAACTCTTGCCCATCCTTTGAACGGATTGAGGTGATAAACAACTCGTAGCCATTGCTCTTAGCTAACTTACCGGCTTCTCCCTCTAGCACAACCTGTTCATCTTCACGAATTAACTGATAGGTTTGCTTTTCAGCGTCTGTTACCACTAAACGATGCTTTAATCCCATCGCAAGGTCAGGCGTTACATAACGGCTGACCGCTATCTGATTCACTTCGCCCGACATACGCGCTAAGCCTTTACCGATAACTGGGAAGTAATCAGGTGTAACAACGGTGGTTAAATTAAACTTATCAACCGTGTCGCCTAAAATCATACGTGATTTGATGATCTCAATTTCTGTCGTCGCAGAAGACTCTTGCGCGAAAAGCTCGCCCATGTCCCCAACTAAAGAGCCAATGCCTCCTGAGTTTTTAGACTCAATTTGCAGCAGCGCATCCGCTTTGTAAACAGGTGTGGATAACAGTGCGACAGCTCCCCCTCCGACAGCAAATAAAAAGGTGGTGACTAAAATGGTCCATTTCGCGTCTAACAAGATGCCAAACAGTTTGCCTAAGTCTACTACGTCTGAAGCGGCTTCTGTAGCGGGTCTTTGTTGTGGTGTTGTCATAATTGATGCTGATTCTTATGTTAAAACAATCGCCCCTAGTGGGGTAATTCGATAAGTAACTTGTGGGTTTCACTCGGGAAGTAAGCACAGAAGTGGACCCCAATGGTTGGACACATAAGCTAATTCCTTAAGTGGTTGATCCAGCTCATGCTGCGTATCTCTGCCTGCCGAAGTAGGCTTCATCAGGGGTAAGGTTATTGAGTCCCTGATGGTTACGCTCCTCATTATAAAACACCATGTAGTGACCGATTTCAAGCTCGGCTTCACGAGGTGTGGTATAAGCTTTTAAGTAAATCTCCTCATATTTCAGGCTTCGCCATAATCGTTCGATGAAAACATTGTCGATCCAACGACCTTTCCCATCCATGCTGATCCGTACATTATGGTCGATCAACTTCTGTGTGAACTCAGTGCTGGTAAACTGACTGCATTGATCTGAGTTGAAGATATCGGGTGGTCCGTAGTGCTTAAGCGCTTCTTCAAGAGCTTCGATACAAAAGCTAGTATCCATGGTGTTAGATAACCGCCAAGACAGCACCTTACGGCTATACCAATCGATGATGGCAACAAGGTAGAGGAACCCTTTAGCCATCGGGACATACGTGATATCGATTGCCCACGCTTGGTTGGGGTAAGTAACTTCGATGTCACGCAATAGGTAGGGATAAACCTTGTGTGCTTTGTTCGCCAGTGTCGTTTTTGGCTTGGGATAAATTGCTCCAATGCCCATTTCACGCATGATCCGAACGATACGCTTGCGATTAACCTTATGGCCTTTCTTAGCCAGCTCAGTTCGAACACGCCTACTGCCCATGAACGGATACTGAAGGTGAATTTCGTCAATCATACGACGCAATTCAATCTCCTCAGCAGAAAGTTCGATGGGCTGGTAATAAGCCGTAGAGCGAGCAATATTGAGAAGCTCGCACTGGCGCTTTATCGGTAGTTGGGTGGATTTATCCAGCGAACTCTTTCGCTGTGCTCGATCTAACGACCGAGCACTTTCGCCAAAAAATCATTTTCCATGGTCAATTGACCGATCTTAGCGTGGAGTTTGTCCACTTCTTCAGAATTGTCTTTGCCCAACTGACTTTCAGAGGCCAAGATCATGGCTGCATTTTCAAGCAGCTCTTTCTTCCATGTTGAGATCTGGTTGGGATGCAGGTTGTACTTCTGTGCTAACTCAGCGACAGTTTTATCACCTTTAGCGGCAGCCAATGCCACCTTAGCTTTAAATTCGGGAGAGTGGTTTCTGCGTTTTCTAGTCATAATCTGCTCCAGTATTTCTGGGTACTATCAAAACAGATCAATCACTTAAAGTCATGTCCGAAAATCGGGGACCACTTCTATTGCTTATGTATTGGACTCTTTCTCAAAAAACTTAGGAAATGTCTTCGCAAATTTAGGCTCAAAAGGCCCCTCCTTCACTTCAAGCAGAAGCGCTTTATCACTAATGCATTCAACGCTATGGATTTCATGAGGCTGGACCGTAACCATCATAGAATCTTGACCTTCACCTAGATATCTCGATGACAAAATCTCGCCACATTTAGAATAGTTGTCCACCCTAACAATGCCTTGCAAAACCGTGAACAACTCCCACTGATGCGGAAGCTCATGATAATGAGGCTCAACATAACTACCACAAACCATGGCGATAAGAAGGCGTTGCACCTTATCTTCATAACACGCATGTAAGTTAAGGTGAGATCGTCGCCTGGAAGACTTCTCTGCTTCTACAAATAACTCATCAAATCTAGATGTCAGTAGGTGATCCATGCGAGCTCCACTAATTTCGGCTTAAAGTAAGTTCTAGACTCTTAGCAATACTTTCCACAGAAAATTCAGCTTCCAGCAAGTCATATGCAGATGAGCCAATCGCTTGTCGAGTAGGTAAATCCATTAATTTCACTGCATTTTTAAATAGCGCTTCGTCTTCGCCATTGACCGTAATAAGACCGGCTTCATTGTTGTTTACAATATCCAGCAAGTCGTTGCCGGCATTAACGCTACCTAAAATAGGCAACGACTGAACCATGTAGCCTAAAAGTTTGCCGGGAAAGTTGTGCGCCGTATGGTTCGCAGCTAAAGAGAATAAACCAACGTCCATTTCAGCTAGAATTTCTTTGAATTCATTTTGATTCACGGATGGTAAATAAGAGAAATTAGTGAGATTCCAATCTGATGCCTGTTGATTTATCAATTCAACTTCATCCCCTTGACCGACGAACAGAAAATGTGCATCACGGTAGGGTTGCATCGCTTTGGCAAGTCGCATCAAATTGCCCATATCTTGAGCATGCCCTATGTTACCGCCATAGAAGAAAACGACCTTGTTTTGAAGACCTAACTTTCTTTTATACCTCCCTTCTTCTCGGCTCTCATGAGGCTCAAGAGACGCCCAATTACGCAATATCTCAGTTGGATATCGACCACCTGTCAAATCATTGAACAACTCTAGATTCTTGTCAGACATTAAGCCAATCGTATCTGCTTGCTGATAAGATTTAGCTTCAAAGAATCGAAAATAACGCTCAATGGCAGAACCTTGCTTCACCATTCCAGCATCAATAACCCATTGAGGGAATAAGTCTCTTAAAATTAAGTACGAAGGGCACTGACAACGGCTCTTTATTTTTTTAACCAAATTCCCAAAAAAAATGGAAGGCGAATAGTAAATGACTCCATCAAAGGTGTCTGGTGCAATATTATTGGATATTGCACTCCAGGCTTTGGTCGATAATAGCGTTTCGTTTATTGCCCTTTTGACTTTACCAACATCCTTGATAGCGCCACTCGAAAAGCGCCAAACAGTTACACCATCATACTCGGAAATTTCTAACTGAGATTTTTGCTCTACGCCTGGTGCAATCACTGTCACTTGATGCCCCATAAGTACAAATTGCTTTGCTAACTCATGAAACATTTTGGCTGCCACACGTGTGCTGTGTGGCAGGTAGTCATCAATAATTAACGCTAAGTGCATTACTGTTTTTTCCAAACAACGCGGTTAACATAGTCGGTGTAGCTTAGAATTGTACGAAGTACCTTGTCAGAAACATTTGGTGCAATATAGTCAGCGACTTTGTTCAACAAACGATCTTCGCCTCTTGGTTGATCACCTAATATTTCAATCGCTTGTAGAATTCGCTCTACACTCATCCCTGTAAACATCGCAGCCCCCTCTTCAAACCCTTCAGGTCGTTCTTGAGCTTCACGGATGTTGATAGCAGGGAAGTTTAAAATCGAAGACTCTTCCGTAATCGTACCGCTATCACTTAAAACGACTTTCGCTTCTTTCTGCAGGCGAATGTAATCGCTGAAACCTAGCGGCTTCATCAGGCGAACTAAAGGATGGAACTCTAGATTTAGTAGCTCAATCTTCTTACGCGTTCTTGGGTGAGTTGAAACGATGATAGGCAGATTATACTTTTCAGCAATCGTATTCAGCGCTAACACATAGTTATTAATGTTGCGCTCAGAATCCACGTTCTCTTCACGATGCACACTCACCAAGAAGTAACCTTCAGTGGTCAGTTCTAGGCGACTTAAAACATCTGACTGTGCAATTTTTTCCTCGTAGTGATTCAATACTTCATCCATCGGGCTGCCCGTTTTAACGATAAAGTCAGGGCTAATCCCTTCACGCAATAGATAATCACGTGCAATATCACTGTAAGGCAGGTTCACATCAGAGATGTGATCAACAATCTTACGGTTAATTTCTTCTGGAACGCGTAAATCGAAACAACGGTTACCCGCTTCCATATGGAAGATAGGGATCTTTTTACGCTTTGCTGAAATTGCAGAAAGGGCACTGTTGGTATCACCCAAAATCAATACGGCTTCAGGCTTGATTTCTTCAAAAAGCTTATCTGATTTACTGATAACCTGAGCCATCGTTTCAGCTGCAGTCCCACCCGCACATTCTAGGAAGACATCAGGAGAGCGGATACCCAGATCATCAAAAAAGATTTGGTTCAGTTCATAGTCATAGTTTTGACCTGTATGAACTAAGGTGTGATCCGTATATTCATCCAACTTAGCAATGGTTCTTGATAGGCGAATAATCTCTGGGCGAGTGCCAACGACGGTTACTACTTTTAATTTATTCATTGCTGTATCTCTTGCGGTAATCTGTGTGCATAAAGGCGACCAACTCATCCCAATTAGGTACTACGAACCCAGTCTCTTCACGGAACTTCGTTGAATTAAGTGAACGGTCCATCACAAAGTCTTCAAATTTCTCAATTTTAATCTGCTTGCTATAAACATCTGCAACTTTCGAGAGCAAAGAAAATTTATCGATAGAGTCTACCGATAATTGGTACAGGCCGGACAACGATGGGTTGGGCAGTACATAATCTGCTAGTACTTTGGCAATATAAGCGGTTGGAAGACCTGAGAATACGGCCTTCGAGAAACCTTTTACAGAACCTTCTTGGCTTAAGAACCAATCAATGAGGCTCACAGAAGATTTTAGCTCATGGCCTATGATTGAAGTACGCAGAGTCACATGTTTACCATAATCCACTTCACCGAGGCATTTTGATTTGCCATACAAATCCGTTGCAGTAGGTAAATCAGACTCTAAGTAATTACCCGTCTTACCATCGAAAACACAGTCCGTTGAAAAGTGGACTAAACGTGCTTGGATAGAATCACACAGAAGTGCAATTTTATGGGGAAGCAAAGCATTGATTTCGATAGCTTCAACGTGCTGCTTAGAAACATCATACTGCTTGATGAGGCCAATACAGTTGATGACAACGTCAGGTTTAACACCTAAAACTGCTTTTTCTAACGTGGCGAAATCTTTCACGTCAACATTAGGAATCAGTTTATCTGTTGATGGGAAGAAGTGCTCTACCCCATTTACGCTTCGAACTGTGCCATACACGTCGAGGTTTGATAATTCTGATAAATTTGAAAAGATGCTATAACCCAACATCCCTGTCGCCCCAATAACAAGAACTTTCACGTTATACACCTTCTGGAACAGTAATGTTACCCGCTTCAATTTCACGGATGAAATCTAGCTTCCTTAACAACAGCTTCATTCCTTCAACATCGAGCCGCTCAGTATTATGAGAGTTATAATCTTCGATTTTAGAAAGATCTTTCTCACCTTCCTCAAAATACTTTGAGTAGTTTAAGTCACGATTATCAGCAGGGATACGGTAGTATACGCCTTGATCCTGTGCAACAAACATCTCCTCGCGACTACATAAAGCTTCATATTGTTTCTCACCATGACGAGTACCAATGATGTTAACTTCGTGGTCTGGTTTATCAAGAATTTCAAGCAGGGCTTGTACTAAGACTTCAATCGTCGCAGCAGGAGCTTTTTGCACAAAAATATCACCGTTTGAGCCATTTTCAAACGCATATAGAACTAGATCCACTGCATCATCTAGCGTCATCATAAAACGCGTCATATTTGGTTCAGTAATCGTAATCGGCTCACCGTTAACAACCTGGCGAATAAACAAAGGAATCACAGAACCACGAGAAGCCATAACGTTACCGTAACGGGTGCCACAAACCGTCGTATTGGTGTGTTCTAAATTACGACTCTTCGCAACAATCACCTTTTCCATCATCGCTTTAGAAATGCCCATTGCGTTGATCGGGTATACCGCTTTATCTGTACTTAAACATACAACACGTTCAACGCCATGATTGATCGCTGCTTCGAGCACATTCTCTGTGCCGAGAACGTTCGTTTTAACGGCTTCTAAAGGATAAAACTCACAAGAGGGGACTTGCTTCAACGCAGCAGCATGATACACATAATCAACACCGCGCATAGCATTTGAAACACTTTGGTAGTCACGGACATCACCAATGTAAAACTTCAGCTTATCAGATTGAAAGAGTTTACGCATATCGTCTTGTTTCTTCTCGTCACGAGAAAATATACGAATCTCATTTATTTCTGTATTTAAAAACCGGCGTAACACAGCGTTACCAAAAGAGCCAGTTCCGCCAGTGATAAGTAAAACTTTATTATTAAACATATGTATTACACCTTGGTTCTAAATAAGTATGAGAATGTATCGGTAGCTGTTTGCTTCCAACAGAAATCATTGGCACGCTTCTCTGACAATAATGACAACTGTTTAAATAAGTCTTGGGATTCTAGCTTACAAACAGCCTCCCTAAAGCTATCTTCATTATACGGGTCGAAGAGTAGCGCTGAGTGTCCCGCAAATTCTGGCATGGGCTGAATATTTGAACATATAACTGGTCTCTTAGAAGCTAACTTTTCTAAAAGGATATTAGGGCAACACTCACAAGACGAGCCAAATATCAATGCTTTGGCAGATTGATAAAACTTGGGCAATTTATCATATTCAACTTGCCCCAAATATATAACTTCATTATTTTTGCACACAGACTCAATATATCCAATCAAATCACGTCCATAATTATTATATACTGGACCAACTAAGACAAGTGGTTCTGTGACTAATTTATCTTTATGAAGATTAATCCAGTAATTGACAATTTCTTTCTGTGCCTTATATACATCCAATATTGATACGTACAAGTAGTATTTATACTCCTGAACATTTGGAGCAGTCAGTTCTTCATTTGACCTTTCTTTAAAAAGAGGATTTATACCATGATAAATTAGAGTTGACTTTTCCAGCACTGAAGGCAGTTGTTCTGCCACAACATTTCTAGAGTAATGAGATATAAACACTACACCATCTGAAAGTTTATATGATATAAAATATAGCCATTTTAGCGTAAAAAGTTTAAACCTAACATATGATAAAAATGGAAACCTTTTCCTTTCATTTTTATCAAATGGCAACATATTTCGCAATGCCGTATACATTTTACAATGAGAAATTGACTTAGTTAGCATAAGCCCACCTGGAGCATAATATGAATCAATTTCTTTTCTTCTCAGATACACTGGGATATAAAACACCTCCCATAATGTTCTAAATATAATATTTCGAGATGCAAAATTAGAAACAACAACACTCACTTTGTCACTCTCAAAAGATTCAAATACAGTTTTATTTTTTTTTCCTACGAAAAGGATGATATGGTGATTAAAGTCACTTGAACCATACTCTTTGAGAAGATTTTTTAAATATGTCTGGCCGCCACCTCTAAGGGCACTCAATGCATTTATTGCAAGTTTCACTTTAACATCCTAATAACTTTAGCAGGCACACCACCAACAATAACATTCTCATCAACATCTTTTGCAACGACACTACCAGCCGCAACAATTGAGCCAGTTTTTATTCTAACTCCTGGTAAGATTATCGCTCCAGCACCAATCCATACATTATTTTCTACAATAATATCTTTGGAATAATGCTGTTTTTTGCAGGGGAATAGCTCTAAGTCTAAGCCACCGGTAATCAATTGAACTCGATAAGAGACTGTAACATTGTCACCAATATAAACTTTTGCTGCTTGACAGGATTGTATGATAACGCCCTGGTTTAATACTGAATGACTCCCAATAGAGATATTATTCGGTCCATGTATTATAACACCTCTATCAATAACAACATTCTTTCCTATTCTGTGTAATCTGATGTGCCAAAATATAAGAATCAGGCGTCTATAAAAGCCATTTAACTTTGAAATCATCTGCAATACTCAGTTTATGTTCAACCTAATATATCTGATAGCACTTTGCCCCAAGTACTATCCCAAGAATAATTTTCGATCACTTCCTTCCTTGCACATTTTCTAATCTTGTTTGCAAGTTCTTTGTCATCAGCGTAAGTAAGGATGGTGTTCGCTAGATCTATCTCATCAAAAGGTTTAAACAATGCACCTGAAACACCATCCCTAATAACATCCGAGTTACATTTATAATCTGGAATAATAGCTACTGTTTCTGAGGACATATACTCAAATACCTTAATTGGACATATTATATCTGTAGAACCAGGCAGAACGGTGATATCAGCACCCGAAAGTATATGTGGAACATTATTCATTGGAACTGGATCCATAAAAAACAACGTTCTATCCTTTATATCTAGTTCCTTTGCTTTTTCCAAACACTCTAAATATTCTTTACCGTTGCCGACTAAAAGGAATTTAACGTTATCTACGCCACGTTGATATAAGTCATACGCAGCCAACACAAGCCTAATTGTATCGTGATAAAAAGCAAAGCTACCTATATAGCACACTAACGTTTGCTCAGAAGATATGTGAAATTGACTTCTAATTGATTCTCTATGCTTATTAATTTGCTTAAATTCGTCAGTATTAACAGCGTTGTATGCTACTAAGACCTTTCCTGATATAGCAAACTTGTTTTCGAGTTCTTCTTTCAGAACATAAGATTCAACCACGATATAGTCAGCTTTTTTCACCTTATAATATTCCACCCATTTTGCGAATAATACAAAAAGAGAAAAATTATAATCTACCAGATGATCTTTCCATTCGAGAACAAATGGTATCCTATACTTTTTAGCCAAAAGTAAACTAGCAAAATGTAACCTAGACGATCGCTCCCAGATCAAATCATAGTTTGATTTACTGATCTTTTTCTTCAGGAAAAAATAGGTCTTAACATCATGTACTATATCTTTAAATTCAGATAGACTACGCACTAAGGGAAGAAGGTATTTAATTTTCCTTACCTTACTGTTATGAATTTTTGAAGCGCCATACTCTGTTGATTTAATATCAGAACTATTGTTTAAATCACCACCACAATAAACATCTAATTCGATCGACAGTTTATCCCAACATGAAATAACCTCAGATATTTTTCTTCCCAGTTGATTTCTATAAAAGCTTCTCCCACTAATATTATATAAAACTTTATTCATCGAGCATATCCTCAATTATTTTTATTATACTTTCTTCATATCGATATGAGCTATACTCACTTAGAACAAAGTCCCTACCTCGCTCACCGAAAATTCGTCTTTTATTTGGGTCATTGATAAGTTCAATAATTGAGCTAGCCAAATCGTTCTTCTGATTTGGCGGTACTAAATACCCCCACTGATTATGATGCAGCCATTCGGGGATCCCGCCGATATTACTCCCAATACAAGGCGTTTTACATGCTAGAGCTTCCGGGCCAACTAACCCAAATTGTTCATGCCAAACACTAGGTAGTACAAACAAGTCAGCTTCAATGTATAGTTTTCTAACCGTATCCCTGTTTACAAAACCTAATAGCATTACATTCTTCTGTAATGCATGAATTTCTATCTCCTTTTCTACCCATGAAGTTAGCTCACCTTTACCAGCAATTTTTAATATTACAGATGGATGCTGCTCAACTATTTCTGGCATAGCCTTTATTAAGGTCTTAATCCCTTTTTGTTCCGCAACAGCACCAACATAAAGTAACGTAGGACATTCATTTTCAGTTTTTTCTACTTCCTCATGAAATATCCTGTCAATTCCTAATGGAAGATATACCGAACTATCAAGCCCTAACCTCTTAATTGAAGAATATAATTGCCTAGAAGGAGCGTGGAACAGGTTAACATTACCCTTAAGATTTGAAATATAGTTATCATACAAATTCTTATAGAGTAAAGTTGTAGTAAAATTTGTACACCCTCGTATAAAGCACTTCATGCTAATTCCAAGTTCGCACGGAGCACTATCTTTGAGCCCTCCCCAGGAGGTAGCACAAAAAAGATTAGGGCCATGAAGAGTTTGAATCGTTTTATAATTTAATAACTGAGAATAAATCGAAGCCGGATACTTGGAAACTAAATGGACGTGTACCAAATCCGGTTTAATCTCATCTAAACAAGATTTAAAACTACGCTCCACTTCTCGGTAAGAAACGAACTTGCGTAATTTATTTTTAAGTAATGACTCACTTTCAATATAAAAGAAGTCACTTTCGTCACTTTTTCTAGCTGTATCTGTAAATGAGTATGTATATACCTGATAGCCTTTATTCTCTAAAGCTGTCTTTTCTAGTTTCAGCACTGCATCGCCACCACCACTAAAGTGGTTATGATCGTTAACCAATAGTATCTTTTTTGACATTTTTTATATACTCAGTAATGTAAATACAACTAACAGCCATGATTAGTAGACGTAAAGTGTTTAAATTAGAGGTGGAAAATCCTCTCCAGAAGCTATGCCCTGACATACCAATAATAAAACTGGCTACCATATAGGCAAACACAGCCAATATCAGATGATAATTACTATCATTTTCCCCGTAATTTAAATATCTCAAGTTCTTTTTCAAAAAAACATAAATCAATAAAATGAACAATAATAAGCCTACAAGTCCTGATTGTTCAAAAGCAAACACGTATATATTATGAAATCCGTAAGATATTCTGAATCCACCATTTACTGGAGCAACATAAAAACCTCCGCCAATAAACGGCATTAAGTCACCATTATCATATTCGCTCACGTCAAAAGATTCAAACAGCAACAGTCTTCCAATTATAGAGTGCTCAGAAGTATTCTCTAAACTTTCCATTCTAGAAATTGTCTCAAATTTATCCGCACTTACTGATGGTTTCAAGAGCATTAATACAGGAGCCAATATTAAAATCGTGCATAAAGCAAAAACTCTTTTTCCGGCACTTCTATAAGTGAAGTAAAAGAAGACCGCCGCCGTAAAGAGAAGCATAAACAAATGTGTTCTAGAACCAGTGTAAAGTGTTGGCCAAGCAAGAAAAAGTGACGCTAGTAAGTATATAATTTTTCTAGTCTTACAATATAAGCCTACCGCAACAATAAATGTCAAAGGTAAGTACATTGCTATCTGAAAGTAAGAGCCTACAAATGGCCCCCAAACATAGCCTTCCGGCTTAATTATAGTTAAAGCGTCTGATAGAACAATTTCTGAAGTTCCAAAGTTAATCTCATAAACACAATATACAGACGTAATAATGCCGCCAAGGAGTATTGCTTTAAATATTCTTTCTACATCCAGATATTGTCTAGGTATTGACATAAATATGGTTAATAAAATCAGTCCCTTCACATACTCAAACAAATAGTAGAACATGTAACTATTTATGTTTGTAGGAAAATCAGAGAGTATCGCAGTGACTAGAACGCAAAATGTAAACCATACGACTAAAGAAAACCATATTTTGTAGATTTCCTCATCATATACTACCTTGAAACGCACTTTCATCCATACAAATAAACCTAATATCAGTGAAATATCAAACAAACGCGGATTTAATCTATCAGCACTACTTAAATTTATTAAAGGTAATTCATACCCAAAGGAAACAAATACAAGAAACAACCAAGCACTATATATATTAAGTATATTCTTCACAAACAGCCTTCTTGATTGCAATTAACTCACTTTCAAATAAAAAATATTTTCGATAAATCATTATGTTTCGGACACAATATCTGAATAGAGATTACTTATCTTATTAGCCATTACTTCTGTTGAGTAGTTATCCTTAACAAACTGCTTTACTATAGTTGCTTCAAACTTTAACTTCTTTTCTTGAAGCTTCATTATGGCTTCATGTAGTTCTTTTTCATGAGCCCTCTTCACGACTATCGAAACTTTATCAGTAAGTAATGATTCCGGCCCTCCACAACTAGTTGTAATAACAGGAACACCACATGACATCGCTTCCAACATAGATACATTAGCGGTTTCACTTCGACTTGACACGATATAGACATCTGAATTTAAAAACCGTTTTCGCACTTCATTTTTAGGTACCTTGCCAGTTATTATGATTCGTTCTCTGAAGGCTTGTTTTTTGAAAAACAACTCATAACCTTTACTTTTATCAAAATCACCTATAATAGTAAGACGCCAGTTTACTTTTTCTGTATCTATCCTTTCTAGGGCCTTCAAGAGTATATCTACACCTTTAATAGGATTTGACGTTGCTATAGTGACTAGCCGCAACACTCCAGGTTCTTCTACTCTTTCACCAGAAAAGTAATTACAGTTAATTGGATTTTCTAGGATTTTTATCTCTGTATTCAATCCTGTCTTTCTGATTCTATCCGCGAACCCTTGGCTTACCGCTGAAAATACAGAAACATCTTTAACCATTTCATTTAACAGCTTTCTTAGTCTCCACGGGTAGCGCATATCACTTTCAAACCCAGAATAGTGTTCAGTGACAACGGTCGGTACTCCTATTTTCTTCCCTAACTTACCTGCACCAAATCCAGCTGGCAGCGAAACGTGCGCATGAATAACATCAGGTCGGCCCCACTCAGTCTCCACTAGTTGATACATTTGATAAAGCCTATCTAAATACTTTCTCATAAGTGAGGGATATAAAAATACATTTCTATATCTTTTGTGAGAGGCAACTGTTATTTCAGAGAAGAGGTGCTTTTTTTCGAGCTTTTCTATTTCATTTCCTAAATTACCTTCTTCGTTGATGTTAATCTGTAGTATATATACATCGTGCCCTGCATTTCTAATCGCTTCTATATGCGGAAGTATCCATGTGCACCATAGAGGTTTTGAGGGCAAAGGATGCCAAGAGGGGATAACTAGTACTTTCATAGAGTCACTCTTCTAAATTATCTTATCTGTTACGCTTAATCTGTTGTAAAACAGTTTTGATATCATCTCTAATCGGCTTGAATATTATTAAACTAGTTCCATACAGAGAAGAACCAATGATAATAGTCCACAATATTGATGTAAATACTCCCTCATACATACAAATTGACTTTGCGACATAAAATGAAATACCTACTAATATCGCATTTGCTACAGGCAGTGCTATGCTCTTGCCTAACATTTTTAATGTCAATGCCGTACCATGAAAGGCGTACAGGAAAATAGGTATTATAAGTACCCACATACTTACAGAGTAATAATATGCAACTCCTTCAGCACCACCTTCTAATCCTAAGTACATAAAAGTTGCCATTACGCCAGTACCTATAAATCCCCATTTCATCATCCGCTTGACTTTACCTAAGGACACATATATCCAGCCAACAGTGCTCGCAATAGGTTGCCAAAATGCAGCAAACGATAACAACTGGAAAATGCGTGCTGCTTCTTCCCATTCTTCTCCAAGTAGGAATATTACTATTTCATAAGATAAAATGCTCATTACTATAATGAGCGGCATAGATAAGTAAGCTATAACTCTTACCATTTTAAGATAAAAATTATTAAACTCTTTTGGAGATTCTTGTAGTCGGCTTAATGCAGGTACAGCAATACTAGAAAAAGGGGCTGTTAACTGACCTATTGGCAATAGCAGTAACGAATATGCCCGCGAATACAATCCAACAGGCACCGCTCCCCATTTCCATCCGATGAGTATAGTATCGAGATTACGTGCAAAGTAATTAACAAAACTATACATCGACATATAACCACCAAATGCCAACATTGAGTTTATATTTTTCAGCTTTTCCGGTTTACCCGGTAACCACCTCGAAAAGTACCAAACTCCAATCATTAGCACTAGCGCTTGAGTTAGTTGAAGTAATACAAGAGCCCAATAACCAAATCCTAACAAAGCCGTAATTATAGCTACTGTGATACCTGAAACCATTGAGAGTATATCAATGATGGCTATCTCTTTGTACATCATTTTGCGTCTCATGATCGCTTGATGCTGTACCGTTAACCCACCAACGAATATTCCTATTGCCAATAGAATGGTAATATTTCTGAGTTCAGGCTGTTGGTAGAAACTGGCGACAAATGGAGAGATAATTATCGTCAATACCATAAAAGCCAATCCAAATACTACATTAACCCAAAATAAGGTACTGACTTGAGCATGAGTTATACTTTTTGATTGGATTGTCGCCTGGGATAACCCAAGATCTTTAAACATGATGATAAAAGTAGCAACAACCGAAACCATTGCAACTAGCCCAAAATCTTCAGGTGTTAATAATCGTGCCAAAATTATATTTGATGATATTTGAAGTGTTAACTTCAGCGCCTGACTAATAGAAGTTATTATACCGCCAGATACAGTTTTACTTTTCAAAGTATCCGTTGAAATATCATCATCAAAACTTTTGCTTCCCATTTGCTATTTATTTTCCATAAATTTAATATACCAAGGCATTGCCAGAGATATTCCTAATGAAATGTTATGCTCCGGAGAATAACTCAGTTTATTTTCCGCTTTTCCTATATTAGCTTGAGAATGTCTTACATCACCAGAACGGAAGTCTCGATATATCAAATCGCCTTCAAGTATTATCCCATTTTCAGATAACGCATTTTTAATAGATGCGTAAAGATCATTTAGCGTAGTTCTATCACCTAGAGCAACATTATACACTTCATCTTTAGCACACTCCCCTGAAGTTGCAGCCAATATGTTCATTTGTACAACGTTATCTATATAACAAAAATCTCTACTAGTTTCCCCATCTCCATTAATATAAATATCCTCTCCTTTTATCATTGCTGCCGTCCATTTTGGAATTACTGCCGCATATGCACCGTTTGGATCTTGTCTACGACCAAATACGTTGAAGTATCGCAGGCCAATTGTTTTGAACCCATATGTGCGAGCGTATACGCTGGCATAAAGCTCATTTACGTACTTGGTTACTGCGTAAGGCGATAGTGGGCTACCAATGTTTTCTTCAACCTTAGGTAGCGCTGGGTGGTCGCCATAAGTCGAGCTGCTCGCTGCATAGGTGAAGCTTACTACTTGCTCTTCTTTGGCAGCAGTGAGAATATTAAGAAAACCTGTGATATTCGCTGCATTAGTGGTAATAGGGTCAGCAATAGAACGGGGCACGCTGCCCAACGCAGCTTGGTGCAATACATAATCAACCCCTTTTACAGCATCCTTACAGGCTTCATAATTGCGAATATCACCTTCTATGAAGGTAAAGTTACCCCACTGGTTCACATCAACTAAACCTTTTACTTCATCTAGGTTACGCTGATGGCCGGTTGCAAAGTTATCTAAGCCAACCACTTTTTGGTTTAGTTTTAATAACGTCTCTAAAAGGTTGGAGCCAATAAAGCCGGCAACACCGGTTACTAACCAGGTTTTGGGAGCGGCAACAAGTTCGCTTTTGATTTGTTCGAATTTAGTCATGATGTCTCTTTACTAATGATTAAGTGCTTAAGGAAATAAGGAGGGATAATCATTCTGCTAAGAAACAAACATCTACCCTCACGTAAACCAACCTATAAACGCATATCTACGTCTGATTTATCCAGTACGTATTTCAAGTCGTAGAGTACGTGAGACTCTTTACCTAATGCGCGAATTTCTGATGCCCCCATTTCCTTAAACTCATTGTGGCCTACCGCCATGATTATGGCATCGTAATGGTTAAGTTTTGGCTGACTCAACGATAAGCCGTACTCATGTTGTGCTTCTTCATTTGAACACCAAGGATCAACAACATCGACATTGATATTGTATTCTTTTAGTTCAGCGACAATATCAACCACTTTCGTATTACGTAGATCTGGGCAATTTTCTTTAAAAGTAAGTCCCATCACTAATACGTTTGCTCCTTCAACATGGATACGTTGTTTGAGCATCTTCTTTACTAGCTCAGAAACAACATACTTACCCATGCCATCATTCAGACGACGACCTGCTAGGATCATTTCAGGGTGATAACCAACAGTCTGTGCTTTATGTGTTAGGTAATATGGATCAACACCGATACAGTGGCCACCGACTAAACCCGGGCGGAACGGTAAGAAGTTCCATTTTGTCCCAGCAGCTTCTAATACTTCTAAGGTGTCGATATTTAGCTTATTGAAGATAATTGAAAGTTCGTTAATCAATGCAATGTTTACATCGCGTTGAGTATTCTCTATTACTTTTGCAGCTTCTGCTACTTTGATGCTTGACGCTTTATGAGTGCCTGCTGTAATAATGGTTTTGTAAAGTTGGTCAACAAATTCGGCAATCTCATCATTCGAGCCACTTGTGACTTTTAAGATGTTCGTGACTCGGTGTTCTTTATCACCCGGGTTAATACGTTCTGGCGAGTAACCTGCAAAGAAATCTTTATTAAACGTTAGCCCTGATACAGACTCCACCACTGGAATGCAGGTTTCTTCTGTTGCACCTGGGTATACAGTAGACTCATAAATGAGTACATCGCCTTTATTTACAATCGAGCCCAAAGCTTCTGATGCTTTGATCAATGGGGTTAAATCAGGCTGTTTATGTTCGTCAATTGGCGTCGGTACCGTAACAATGTAGACATTAGCTTCTTTGAGATCGTTAAGATTTGCCGTGTATGTAAGAAACTCCGATTCTTTAAGCTCCTCTTCTGAACATTCAAGCGTAGAATCAGAACCGCTTTGTAATTCATCTACACGAGATTGGTTGATATCGAAACCTATAGTTGGCATTTTTTTACCAAACTCTACAGCTAAAGGTAAGCCAACATAGCCCAAACCAATAATAGCGACTGTTATATTGCCTTGTCTTAACATCACGTCCAAATCCCTTTTGAGTCTATAACAAAAGAATCAGTTAATTTAATCTTCTTGAACTGTTTATGGTCAACTAACATCACATGGATATCAGTCTTTGTTAGAGATTCGTCAATTGTCACCAATTTAAAATTTTCATGCTTAATTTCTTCAATATTAGGTTCAATTGCTAACACCTGACCGGTGTGAAAATCCGCAATTGCCTTTGTAATATCCAGAGCCGGACTTTCGCGCAAGTCATCAATATCTGGTTTAAACGCTAGACCATAACAAGCAATAGTAACATTTTTTGCGGTTTTTGTTGGATTAGCTTGTAAGAAGTCAGCTAATGCAATTTTGACTTTATCAATTACCCATTCTGGCTTTTTGTCATTAACATCACGCGCTGTTTTAATTAGCCTTGCTAAATCTGGTGTTTTTGAAACAATAAACCAAGGGTCAACTGCGATGCAATGCCCACCAACTCCAGGCCCTGGTTGTAAAATATTAATACGAGGGTGGCGATTTGCTAAAGCAATCAACTCCCAAACATCAATGTCGAGCTCATCACAAATCATCGATAGCTCGTTCGCAAAAGCAATTTGCACATCACGACAACTGTTTTCGGTTAGCTTTGCCATTTCGGCTGTGCGTGCATTAGTAACAACACATTCTCCCATAACAAACGTTTTGTAAAGCTCAACAGCTCGTTCAGAACAGCGTTTACTCATACCACCGATTACCCTATCGTTTTGTACAAGTTCAGTTACCACATGACCAGGTAGTACGCGCTCTGGGCAGTGAGCAATATTAACGTCCGCATTTTCCAGATGCGTTTTCGGAAACGTTAAGTCGGGTCTTAACTCTGCTAACCAAGCAGACATTTGCTCCGTTGCACCTACCGGTGAGGTTGACTCTAAGATCACTAAGTCACCTTTTTTGAGGACGGGAGCAACTGCTTCCGAAGCAGCTTTAATGTAAGTTAGGTCCGGTTCAGGAATATCTCCTTCTTTGCATGGTTTGAAAGGAGTAGGTACAGCAATTAGAAAAGCATCAGCAGGCTCTGGCTTGGTTACAGCTTTCAGGTAACCTTGTTGAACAGCCGCACTGACAAGCATATCCAAGTCCGGCTCTACAATATGGATTTCACCACGATTAATTGTGTCAACCGCGCGTTGATTAATATCTACACCTATTACTTGCTTTTTTCGCGAAGCAAACATCGCGGCAGTAGGAAGGCCGATGTAACCTAGACCGATTACTGAGATTGTTTCAAAAGACATAATTTTCCCAATTATTTTGCTAATTCTTCTAGTATTCTTTGACAAGCTAATCCATCACCATAAGGGTTATGTGCAAAGCTCATTTGGTCGTATGCATCACTCTCTGTAAGTAATTTGCTCAACTCAGTTGTGATAATATCTACATCTGTTCCAACCAGCTTTACTGTACCCGCTTCAACTGCTTCAGGTCTTTCCGTCGTGTCTCTCATCACAAGAACTGGTTTCCCTAACGAGGGAGCTTCTTCTTGGATACCACCTGAGTCAGTTAAAATGATGTTTGCTCTTGTCATTAAATAAACAAATGGAAGGTACTGTTGAGGCTCGATCAGTAGAATGTTTTCTATATCGCCAAGGATACGATTCACCGGCTCTCTAACATTTGGGTTTAAATGCATTGGATAAAGAATTTGAACGTTCTTATGTTCTTTGGCCACTCTTGCCAAAGCTTCACAGATTCTTTCAAAGCCTCCACCAAAACTCTCCCTTCTGTGTCCTGTAACAAGTATCAGTTTTTTAGATGGGTCCAAAAACTTGAATTCTTCAGATAACGTAGCATTTAAGTCTAAGTTGTTTTCGATTTTCTCTTGAATCAATAGCAACGCATCTATAACGGTATTCCCTGTCACTTGAATAGACGACGGCTCAAAATTTTCTCGAAGCAGATTATGTTTGGACGTTTCTGTCGGCGCAAAGTGGTAACGAGTGAGAACACCAGTTAAACGTCTATTAGCTTCTTCCGGCCATGGGGAGTAAATATTGCCCGTACGAAGGCCCGCTTCCACGTGGCCGACGGCGATTTGCTCGTAGTATGCCGCTAAACTCGCAGCAAACGTTGTTGCCGTATCACCGTGCACTAAAACCACATCAGGTTTGAATTCTTCTAGTACGGGTTTAAGCTCTAACAAAATACGCGCCGTCACTTCATTGAGTGTTTGACCTGCTTTCATTAAATTCAAATCGTAGTCAGGAGTGATTTCAAATAACTCTAATACTTGGTCTAGCATTTCACGATGCTGAGCAGTCACGCAGCACTTGGCTTCAAAGCGATCATCGGCCGCTAGAGCATGAACAAGAGGTGCCATTTTGATGGCTTCTGGGCGCGTGCCAAAAACCGTAAGGATTTTTTTCTTAGTCATTTTATG
Organism: Vibrio sp. 1731; assembly: GCF_033339955.1. Lineage (NCBI taxonomy): Bacteria > Pseudomonadati > Pseudomonadota > Gammaproteobacteria > Vibrionales > Vibrionaceae > Vibrio > Vibrio sp. 1731. The sequence goes on from NZ_JAWOVO010000005.1 coordinate 64,434, forward strand.
AAATTCTCAACCGACAGGTGAAATTAAAGAAGTGATTTTTTTGTGAGTTTTTACCTCAGTAATAAAAACATACTGAGACACTTTTTATTCATTTTGAGACACCCTGTTGCTGGCTATCCCTTATAAAACCTAGATTATACTTACTTTCTTAAAACCGCCCCAATAGGCTTTTTAACTTCTACTTAGACGTAAACTGCAGTCCTAAAGTATGAAATAGCTTATTGAACCAAGAAGAAATGCGCCAAATATGGCTAATTACCGAAAAATAGCACGTAAACAAAATCAAGAAAGCAATAAACATTATTGATTCACTAATGCCAACAAAATCAGCCCACAAACCGATAGCGGCACAAGTTGATGCCAACGAACAGATGAAAATTAACGTAGCACCTGGAGAAAGCCCGATACGCTGACAAATATGATGTAGGTGCTCTCTGTCTGGTTGGAATGGTGACTGACCTTTACGAATACGACGGATCATAATGGTTGCCATGTCCATCAACGGTAAAGCTATCAACCATAGTGCTGTGACTGGCTTGAAGGCTACAGCTCCTGGTTCTTGCGTGCCGCGAATCAGCATCCAGACCACGGTAAAGCCGATAAACATACTGCCTGCATCACCCATGAAGATCTTAAAGCGGCGACCAAGTGGGAAACCTAAGTTCAGGAAGATATAAGGGAGCATCGCAGTCACGATCAATAAACAGATCGTGGCTAAGTATTCGTTTCCGTTGTAGACAAATACAACACCTAATGCTGTAAAGGTGACAGAGGCTAACCCGCCCAGCAAGCCGTCTATACCATCAACCATATTAAATGCGTTAATGGCGCCTATTACCGCAATCACGGTGATCACCGCGCCAGTAACTTCATTCAGGGCAATGGTTTCGCTTCCCATTAAGTAGCCTAAATCGTGTAAGCTGTGGCCTCCGATGTAAATCATCGCAAGGGATATTCCTGCTTGGATAATAAGGCGAATTTTGAAACTTACATCATAATAGTCATCTAATGCGCCGAGCACGATGAGTACAGCCGAACAAGATAAGTAGAGTGATAGGTTGTCATTCATTGGTAAGAACAGAAGGAACCCCACCAATATAGTAGAGAAAATGGAGATCCCTCCTACAAGTGGCACCACACCTTGGTGAAGCTTTCTTGCATTGGGTTTATCTACTAGACCTACGTGCTTAGCGACCTTGCGCATAACAAAAAGTAGAACGAACGACAAAATAAATACAAATAAATATGCATTATTCATGATAGCCAACTGTGTTATTAAATAAGTTTGAAGTAAATCTATAACGCATCCGACTGATTCCCTTTACGGATTCCATTGCATCACAGGTCCGATACTGCTGATTCTTTTTCGCTCATATCCGAATAAGCCGAACCCAAGAACAAGCAGGTGATTTTTTGGCGTGACAAAACCACATTAGCACGGAAATCGCATGAACATCCTCGTTATTCAAGGGCTCTGAGAACCTTGCTTAAGTAGTTTACATCCATCGCACACTTCATTCGTTTACGTTGAATGCCTCCCTTAAAGCTCGTTTCTTGCTTTAAAAGGTTCAAACACGCCTGTCTGATCCTTGAAAAAGCCTCTGCGCGATCATCGACTCGAATGCGACATGCATCTTCTCTGAAACTAACATCCAACTGCCAGTGCATCGACTCGATTCCCCAGTGAGAACGCGTTGCATCATGCAGTTCTTTCGCACTAAGTTTCTTTGAACTGATGTAAAAGCGAACCGACATATCTTCCTCTGTCGCGGACCCTTCTGTTTTACGCATATTAACCATGATACCCACGCTTTTTAGCGCCGGCCATTCATGCTCTAAATCACCTAAAAATGACAGCTCATTCGTCACTAATGCACAGCGTGTTTCCTCACGCCCATGCCCTTTTTCCTGGCTCGCATAGCTGTCTCCCTCTGCAAATCCCTGCAGCATTGAGGGGCGATAAAACTCACCTATCGCTTTCTCCAGTGAACCTTGATTTCCTTTCACTGCAAGTAAGTAATCAGCATTTTTATCGACTATCTTTTGGGCGATTTTTCTCTGACAACCCATTGCATCAATCGTCACTAAGCAACCAGATATATTTAGCAATTCCAACAACTTGGGGATCTCTGTAATTTCATTGGTTTTGCAATCAACTTTAGATTGCCCAAGACAAAGACCTTGCGCCGTGGCAAAGGCGTTCACCATATGAATTGCTGAGCGCTCTTCAGATTTATTGTAAGAACCGCGAACGGTTTTTCCATCGATTGCTACCACTTCGCCATCTGTGATTTGATGACAATCTTTCATCCAACTGATGAATGCCTTTTGCATCGCTGACGGGCTCACCATGCCCATGACGCGAGCGATGGTATCTGACGACGGAATGCCATTGTCAAAATCACCCAATGACTTAAGAAAATCGGTTCGGCTTTCACCAAAATCACAGATACCTTCCCAGGTATCAAAACCGGATAGCACACCACAGATCGTCAATAAAATAATGTCTGACAATTTGTGTTCTACCTTAGCGGCTTGACGGTAATCTTTTATCACTTCGAAATGCATAAATGGGTTCGTTATTGTCGTCATAATCTGGCTCCGTTTAAGTTACAGAACCATTCAAAATCACTCAAAATGATCTACAAATTGATCCTTAATGAGTTTCCAATGTTGTGATGAATGTAGAAGAAACGCCTTGTAAATTAGAAGATACTAATTTGACGAGAGCCCTTTAAAAATGGGAACTTTCATGCGATTGCCCTGACCACATTAGACAACATGGGTTGTAACGCACAGCAAACGCTAATTTTTAATATTGATATGTAAGTAACTGAATCACTCCGATACTCGCTCATGACGGTCACGGGTTCATAGCTTTTTATAGGCAGGCCAAATACAAAGCTTGTATATGCTAACTAACGGTTTGGGCCGACAGTTAACTACTTCTACACGCTTAGTGCTTGGTTTTGATAGGTATGAGAAATGGAGATTTAAATTGTAACCTATGCCTAACCAACATTTGCTCGCCACTTTGTTAGCTTTGAGCGTCCCTCTGACAAAAGGGAATTACATAAATTTGTAATAGTTCTCGTTTTTTATAAATCAATCTTGCCAGAAATGCACTTAGGTGCTTATTATTATTGAACATTCTTTAGTTTGACCTCTTTCTTTTATTAGGAAGGAGGCTTCACCGATGATTTGGGCACGCTACCGCCCCTAGGTCTGGCTCCTAGAAGCAAGTTTTTGCACGTAATGTGAACGGTTGCATTTCCAAACAGGAGACGAATTGTATAGTAAACACGTTGCAACTAAAAGTAGAACGTGTAAAAAGCTTACAAAAAAATGTCTTTTTTCTGACACTTATTCCGTCATAAATGTGGCGTGTTTTATAAGATTATAATTATCAGACACTCATTTACGCAGCGAGCACTAAACAGCCAGTGACGCTGATTCCAAAAGCTTAAATGAAAATAGTTGCAATAATATGAATTGCATCACAAGCGGTTGCAATGAAACGTAGTCAAATTTATGACGAATATCTAAGTCTCTCTAAACTTTCGGTTTTGCTGTTTTCTAACTCTCATTATCCTTGCCTACAATACGCTCACTTATTCATCACTTTCTGCTTACCTTGTTCATTGCGCGATTGACTGAGCCGTCTTTACGTCGCGAGGTGTCGCTATATAAAAGCAAATACTCGTAAGCGTGGGTTAACAAAGGAAAGGCGTCGTTTCGTTATGAAAGTACTGCACCACGGTGGGAAAAATACGGTTACTGGCTCTTGTCACGAGCTCGTATTACAAAATGGAAGTGTGCTGATCGACTATGGTTTGCTACAAGGTCAAGATAATGCTCAGCAGGAGAGTTTGAATATCGACTTTTCTATCTCTGATCTCAAAGCGGTTGTTCTAACCCATTCTCATATCGATCATGTTGGTCGGCTACCTTGGCTATTGGCTGCAGGTTATAAGGGGCCTATCTACTGTACGGAAGCCACCGCTGAGCTCGTACCGCTTATGTTAGAAGATGGATTAAAGCTCCAGTTAGGCATGAGGCGCCATCAAAGGGACAGCTTGCTCGATTTTATTCGAACGCTTATTCGCCCTTGCTCTTACTCCCAATGGATAGAGATAGAAGAACATACCTATCTTCGCTTTCAACCAGCAGGACACATTTTAGGGTCTGCATATGTTGAGTTTCATTTATCAAACAATGAAGTTGTTGTGTTCTCAGGGGATTTGGGACCTCGTAACACGCCTCTCCTACCTGACCCGGTATCGCCTGAAAAAGCAGACTATTTGTTTATCGAGTCAACATACGGCAATAAAGTTCACGAAGATGTTGAGTCTCGTAGTAGGCGATTGCTTTCTATTGTTGAGCATGCACTTCAGGATGGTGGCGTAATTGTTATACCTGCTTTTAGCGTCGGGAGAACTCAAGAGTTACTGTTTGATATAGAACAGCTTATTCATGAGCACGCCTTGCAAGATTCTCTGCCTATTATTCTCGATTCTCCTTTGGCTAAAAAGGTAACTACTACCTATAGGCAATTTAAAAAGCTTTGGGGAGCTGAAGCGAAAGAGCGGCTCGAGCATCACCGACACCCTCTTGCGTTTGATCAATGTATTACCATCGAAAGCCACACTGACCATTTAAAGCTCGTCAATCGACTCGCGAGCACGGCAGAAGCTGCTATCGTGGTTGCGGCCTCTGGTATGTGTGAAGGTGGACGTGTCGTCAATTATTTAGAAGCATTGCTGCCAGATAAAAGAAATGATGTTTTATTTGCAGGCTATCAAGCAGAAGGGACGTTAGGTCGGCGAATTCAGGATGGAGAAGAGAACATACTGATTGAAGGAAGGCGCGTTAGAGTGGAGGCTCAAGTACATACCATGTCAGGTTACTCTGCACATGCGGATAGGGACGATTTAATACAGTTTGTTTCTGGTATTCCTACTCCTCCGAAAGAAGTTCACCTTATTCATGGTGAACAAGAGTCGAAAAGATCGCTTTATCAACAACTGATAACCCTCGGATATAACTGCGTTATATAGTGAAATGAACAATCATTTAATTTCGAGGCAATATAATATATCGCAAACATAGTTTGTCGAATTCATTGATATAGTTACGTCAAGATTCAAAAACAAGTCATGAACAAGGACTCAGGTTCAAGAAAATTAACAAAGTTATGAGCATGTTCTGGATTCAGGGATATAATTTCTATACGAAATAAATTATAATCGCCGACTTGTAAGCAATTGGCTAGTCGATAACAACTTATTCCATTCCTATGACAGACAGTATGAGCGACACGCTTCAAGAACGAGAAGCTTCTGAATTAACTAAGCATAATTCTATCAGCATAACATCAGCATTGGACGAGTTATCCGCAAGTGAATCAAATGCTTGCCTTTATATCTACTGTCCAAAAGAAGACGAAGCAAAAATTGCTCAAGTACTTAAGAGGCATCCTGAGATTAATGCTCAGGTTAATAACTATTCTCTTAGAGACTTCAAGAGCAAAACGCTTTGCCACTTCAAAAGCTCGCATCTAGATCCTGAACAGCAAGCGTTTCTTGTCGCGGCGACAGAGCTAGGTGCTTGGGTTGAGCCATTAGTGAGCTATTTTGACCGTTCACTCGGATATACTGAAACGGAGCTTTTGCACAGCGGCTACTTCTTACACCAAAAAGCTTTTTCTATCCTTTCTAATCGCAAGAACAGCTGGCAAAAACGCTTCATCGATCTGTTGTTTGTTTTCATGCTGTCATGGGTTGCTATTCCAGTAGGGCTTATTACGGCACTACTCATTAAGCTTGAATCGCCAGGTCCGGTATTCTTTAAACAGCGTCGTACCGGCCAGTATAATGAAGAGTTTGAAGTGATTAAGTTTCGCTCGATGCGGAACGATGCAGAAAAGAACGGAGCCCAATGGGCAACAAAAAATGACGCGCGCGTAACGAAAGTCGGCTGTTTTATTCGTAAAACTCGCATTGATGAGCTCCCTCAGTTAATCAACGTACTAAAGGGAGAGATGTCGATGGTTGGCCCTCGCCCAGAACGTGAAGTGTTCATCTCTGAGTTGGAAAAAGCCATTCCTTACTATCGCTTTCGTCACGCCGTTAAACCTGGGGTCACTGGCCTAGCTCAAGTAAAATATCCTTACGGCGCATCGGTAGAAGACGCTATTTGGAAGCATAAATACGATGTCTACTATATCAAACACCAAAACTGGATGATGGAAGTGAAGATTCTTTTCCTTACAGTCAAAACGGTGTTATTTGGGATGGGTAGGTAAAAGCCGTCAACGGGTTTATAAAGAGGGTATTTTGTATTTCATGACAGTGCTTCTTTAATAAGGTAAACCCAGTATGTCTTAGCTCAGATCGGAGCTGCCCTTTCAGTTTGAAAAAAAGAGAGTTATCCACTTTGATTAAAGATGCTTAATCTGAAACCAAAGGCAATAAGATTAAAGGTAGCTCTCATACTTCTTACTAACAATACAATATTCGAACACGAAACTGGCCTTCCCCATCTTGAAGAAGACCTCCGCAACGTATCAAAAACCTTAAAGTAATGGGTGTGTCCAGATACACTTTCTACGGTTAGTAAGAGCTCGTCGCAACCGGTGGTATCGATGTTCTAATTCACCAAAGCCAAAGGACACCAAACCTGAAGGATAGTGTCATAAGTGAAGCTAAACAGCCCGTTCTTAAGTACGTCATTGACTTTCCAGTTCACCAGCAAGTTCAAACGAGCGCGAGCTATGCAAATTCGATATATTCATCTCGTAAACGTCCCATAAAACATGGGCGATAATGCTAGTGGAGTTCCGAGCTCGGAGTGTATAGATAACAGTCTCGGATTTAGTCACCCTAATACAACAGAGCATCTAGTAATATAGGACCAGACCGTTTACTTTCGCAGTATCTATGATACTGTAAAGCATCGCGGTCGCTTTACGGCGTTCTAAAACAGCCGTTTTTTTTGCCAATGACCAGCGGTTTAATTGCACGTTCATAGCGATTGTTGTCGATAGAATAGATAAGTGAACATCATCAATGTAGCAAATGCACTTCGGCTATTCCTCTCGCGTTTACCTTATCTTATTACTTAATGGATTAGATCTTACAACTTGTCGGAACCTCATCCAGTATCGGCTTAATATTATGTTGACGTTCTTCTTTCGTTTTTCGGAAGATGCATCTTTGGAGAGTCACTTTACCCTACGGAGCTTCTGGGTTGTAGACTGAGCTTTATCCGCATTCCCTTTCCCTTGAAGCTTCTTAGCCTCGATGAGCTTACATCGTGCATCTGCCAAGCAACCGACATTTCTGATAAAGCATGCTCTTTGCATGTTTCAATGAGCGAATGGCTCCTACTAAGAAATTTATCACCTGCTGCGGCAATCTCTCCAAAGCTGATTTTCCTTTAAGTCACAAAGTCTCTCAAATTTCTCTCAGCTTCATTATTGGTTAAGGGGTTTGACGTTTCCTTTGGGAAACCCCATAATCTCTCTATGTTTGAGCAGCAGTTTGAATCTTCCCGGCATCATTTGACCATCACACATACTTCTTTTACATAACCAGTGGTCGAACAATTTTGTTGCTTGTGCACCCGGCTCATATATGGGCAGTATGACAACAATACCTGTATAGCTTTCATCTACCATCTCTTTCGCTGTTGAGGTCGAGAACGAATAAAGAATTAGTTCAAAGAAAAAATTATCACTGACCACTGACCACTGACCACTGACCACTGACCACTGACCAACACTAACTAAGGCTTTCCTTATCACCTAGGTGATGAGAGATTTTATCAGCATGAATCAAAAGCGCTCGCTTTATTACTTGATGCCATAGCGTCTGCATTGAAGCGACTTTTGTTTGTGCTTCACCAATCGCGCTAACAGAAAGCGTTGTGTCGAGCTGTTCTTTGAACGGTGATTGGATTTTCGCAGGCTAACGTAATATTGTCCCTTAAGAGCGCCAATGTAGTCCAATAAATTGGGACCGACAACACTTTAAAATACTTAATATCAAAGACTTATTCTAAGCAACAAGGGATACCATGAACATCGATGTCAGACTGAGTGCGATTAAAAACGAGTATCAGGGAAGCAATCGATAATGATGTCCATGCCTATTGATGGGGAGAGTTTTTGTGGATACCCTGTGTGGTCTCAAATTTCAACCACGCGAAAGCTAAAGCGATATCGTCGTAGATAAATGCTATCTGCACGCTTCTACAAGACCATATCCAATGAGTTCTACCAAGTGACACTCAGAAATAAACTGTATTGTTCAATGGAAGAATTACAAAAAGATTTAGATGAATGGATGGAGCAATACAAGAGTAATCGTAAAAAAGGTACTGCCGTAGAACACCTGTAGAAGCATTAGAGATTGGGTAATCAGTCTGGACTAAACAAGATCTAGCCCAGATGTAATCTGACAAGCACCGAGCCAACAAGTGGGCAGTCTCAGTTAAGGTCTGAAGTAGTAAACCTATGACGAATAAAGTTTTAACCAATTTTGAGTTACATTATCAATAGAAAATGTGTTAACAATATGTTGTTTTGCTGCAAGCAACTTCTTGCTTCGTACATCTGAAGGCAAACGAGCTAACTCGTTCATCGATTTAGCTAACATTTCTGAATCTTTAGGTTGAACTAACACCCCATGCCCAGCTACTACCTCCTTTACTCCTCCACAATCTGTTGCTACAACTAGTTTTTCGTTCACCATAGCTTCCGCTACAACTAATCCAAAACCTTCCCACTCAGAAGACAAAACGAAAATATCAGCAGATGATAACAACGCAGGAACGTCATTTCTCATCCCTAAAAAGAGCACTCGGCTGGATAATCCAAGCTCGCTGGTTAAGTCACGTAGCTTCTTCTCTAACTCCCCACTACCAACAACAATAAGAGCAGAGTTTTTGTCAGAAACTAGATTGAAAGCCTGAAGTAAATTGACCTGATCCTTCGCCTCTGTTAGCCGAGCGACATTTATATACACGGTCTGATTTGCAGAAAGCCCTAACTCTTTACGAGTTTCCTCCCTATCTGAGTCACTAGATTCAAATCGATTAATATCAATCCCATTATATACTAGTTGAGCTCTTTCTTTACTTATCATTTTCTTAGATATGTAAAGCTCTAAAGCTTCCTGACTCACATTTGTGGTGATATCTGAAAGACGATCTGTGAGACGATACAAGAACTCCGTCAACTTTCCTCCTTCATAAGTATTGTGAGCTGTACAAACGAGTTTTTTAATAGGAGAAATAATGCGAACTAGGCGAGTTAAGATATTAGCATGATACATATGAGCATGAACAATATCTGGAGAAATTTCGCCAATCAACTTTCTTAGTTTTAGAGAAGAAGTTAAAACAGAAAATATATTTTTTTTCATCCCTAAAGAAATAACTCGAACTTTAGTGTCAGGTAAAACCTTAGCCTCATCAATTAAAGTTATTATTGTTACCTTATGACCAAGTTTACTTAAAGAGTTTGCCAAGTTACATACCTGAACCTCGGCTCCTCCCATCCCCAAACCGGTGAGAACAAAAACTATTTTCATTTTAAAGAACTCTTTAATTTATGATTATTTAAACAATATAAAATACAAACAAAACAAGGAAAGAAGATTGATGTTAAGGAAGAAACTTTGAGTAGTGTTAAAGCGATAAGCACCTTACTTCTCAAATTAAATTGAAGCTTAACAAACAATACAAAAGTAACAGAAAGTGCGATAAGCCCAATTGGCATACCAAATAGTACAATAAGATTAATTGGTAATGTCATATCATAAAGGGCTTCATAATAAAGTGGAGCGTCACCCGTTTTGCCAACAAAACCAAAACCAATCAAACTAATAACATTGCTGTAGATTATATCCTTTAGAATTGTAACTTTGACGTTATTACTACCATCACCTCCGCTTAAAAATAAATCTAGTCGACTTTGCAATATATCAAAAACAAAGTAAAAAGACGTTATTAGCAAGAGCAATCCAATTATAATCGACACATATGACCTAAAGTTGAAACATGTAACAACGATGAAAATCAAAGCAGCAATGATGCCAAAAACTGACATACTCAGAAACAAGCTAGATAAGCCCAACATGGCAACCGAATCCACCTTGTTCCTACAAATGTAGTACAGAGTCAACATACCAAGCATAAATCCTGAATGGATAGCAGGCTCAGTTGTTAAACCTACAGGTCTATATATATGCCCACTACCCGATCTGGCAGGTACCCCCCCTAAAAGAGTGCTCAAATCAAAGTTAAAGTGGAAAACATAAAAGGAAACAAATTGGGTGTATACAAAAAATACTGATATTAAAATAATAATCTTTAACGAACGTTCTAAAGAATCTTTAGGTTGATGTTTTATATAAGCATATAGGTTAAATGCTATAAAAACCCAAAAAGAACTTCGCATAGCATTCAACCACAATATTCCTGTATATTCACCATAAATAGAATTTAGTTTTGTCGTAAAGAGTATCACCAAAAATATACCGACAAACAAAAAATTCAATCTAATATTAATTCTCATTCTCAATAAAATAGAGAGAAGAAATATTGATAAAAAGCCGATTATTTGGGTGCCATAAACCGTCACTGGGGAATTTAAAGCTGTTACAGAAAAAAGGATATAAAAAAATACAATAATCATAAGATAGAAAGCCAGCTTTCTCGAATTTTATCTATATAAAAATCACGACTTTTTTCTTGAGCATTTTTAGAGAAATAATCATATTCATCATTTGACATGTTTAAAAACGTGGTCAGAACAGAAGCCAAATCTTCAATGGACTCACAAGGAACTAACTTTCCGTTTCTATCTTCGATAATCATGTCCGAAGGACCGGCATCGCAATCAAAGCTCGCCACAGGCAGCCCATGGCTAAGCGCTTCAAGAATAACCATCCCAAACCCTTCAAATCGAGAAGATAAGCAAAAAAATGAAGCAGAACGATACTCGACATCAATATTTTTAGTTGCCGGCAAAAAGTGTACCGATGAGTTAAGGTTTAACTCATCAGACAACTTAACTAAGCTTGCGCGGTCTTCTCCATCTCCAACGATTTTTAAAGACCAATCTTGTTTATCAACCAAGCCCCATGCCTTGAGAAGTAAATCGAAGCCTTTTTGGTAAGTTAATCGACCAACGGCCAATATTGTCTTATGCTCTAGAGAGGGGGTTTTATTATAAGTGTCACCTAGAGGAATTTGTTGCAATGGATTAGGAATTGTACAAATTTTTGCCTTCCCAAAAGTATTTTTCTTCCAATAGCCTTCGTCTTTTTTTGTAAGCGTTACAATATGATCGCAGAACAACGCAGCGATATAACGAGAGATTCGCCTTGTAAAAAGGTTAAAGTTGACATAAAAATTAAAATGCTCCCAAGATATATGTTTAACATTCAATCCAACTAAAGAAGGAACGCTGTAAAACGATAACATCGTATCAACATCGATAAAAACATCAAACCCTTCAGATTTAACGATTCTCCGTACAGACTGAATAATAGAAAAATGTCTATTAATACCTTTATCTATCGCTAACGGAAGTATAGGCGCATTTAAAGAAAAATATGGTTCATTAGTTCCATCTAGGCTTATAACCTTTACATCTAGGCCAATATCTATCAAAGAATTAGCAATTAAAGATGCAACTCTCTCAGTACCTCCAGCAGCACTAACTCCGCCTACAAAAAAACAAATCTTTTTTTTCATTCTAATTTACCTAATATAAATTCAGCTATCGAATTTGAATTTTCTCCATGTTTATCTACAATAGAAACATGAGAGGTAAGTTTAGTATTTTCATGCTTCCCTATATTAGTAATAAATTTCTCTAACTCCTCAACATTTGTCACTGTGTAATAATTAGATATAACATCATCGAATTTAAAATATAGTTCTCTACTATACGTATCGCATGAAAACTTATCGATACAAATAGGTCTATTTAACAAAGCATAATCGAAAACTATCGAAGAGTAGTCACTAATTAGAGCAGAAGATGAGCTTAAAAACTTATACAATTTGTCACCAGATATTCGAACATCTGTTGACTTTAAAACCTCAATATTAGAAAGAACTGGAAAATCAGCTAAATTAAGCGTATCGAAAGGGTGAAGCTTAATATATAGTTTTATATCAAATCTGCTAAGTTCCCTATTTAACCTATCAGCTTTCTTGAAATCAAGAAAGGAAACCTTATTTAACTCATTAATACCATCATTAACTCTGTTGTCGTACATGCTTTTCTTAAAAGTAGGCATCCACACTACATAACGTTCCGTTTTATTTTCAACGTTATAAAAAAGCCAATCATTTCTCGGCTGACCTAAACGAACGATGTTATCTCTTTCAACGTTCATTGAACTCGAAAAGAACCTGTCAAAATATTCACTAGAGATCATAAAATAATCATCTTTATATATTTTCTGTTCCGAGCTAACATCAAGCCCAATTTTTTTTATTGGTAGTCCATGCCAAAGGTTGACACTAATTGGGAGCTTCTTAGGATAAAGTTTTCTTGATGCCCAACCATGTGAGTGAATAACTGCCTTACATATAACATTATAATATTCTAACTTTAATTTGCTTGAAATTATCTTACATCTTTTTTCATTTTTAATATCTAATGGTATCTTGCTTTTTTCAGCCCCTTTTTCTACATACCAGACAAATACATAATTGCTATATCTTACATCAGATAATATATATTGATAAAGGGCGTAAGGGTTATCAGATGGAAGTTTCCCGCTGTTAAATAATATTATATTTCTCTTGGGTGCAAGATGTGAAATCATAGATAAAAGTATATGAAAAAAATTCTTCAACTTATCTTTCCCTTAATTTGTAAAATGAGAAAATACGAATTAACATGACAATAAATTCCACAGAAAGTACAGAGCAAACTACGTTTAAAGCATTAAGGTTACCGGTTAAGAACAAGTATATTAACACTACAACATGGATTCCCCCTCCAACCATTACAGATTTATTTGCAACATCTAATCTATCAATTAATGAAAAAGCAGGGTAACCCCAAAATGAACCAACAAAATTAACCATTCCTGCAATTATGAAGATTCTTAATATTGAGTTGGCAGCTAAAAACTCGTGCCCAAATAAAAATAAAATTATGTAGTTAGAATAATAAAGAGCTAATAAACCAACAAAAATAACTAATGAAAGTACTGAAAAAAACATTTTTAAGAATAGTTTTCTGTCTTTCGTTTTAGATAAATGTGGGAATATCGCTTGAGTGATCGGCATCGAACAACTCTGCCCAGCCTGATATATTTTTTCAGAAGATGAGTAATATCCAGCCTGTAGATATCCCGCCTGACTACCAATAATAAATGTGTTGAAGCTAGTGTATAGAGCAACAAATGCTCTAGAAATAAAAAATTCAGAAGCTTCTTTTAATACATTCTCTTTCCAGCCTTTAATATGAAAATGATAACCATTTTTAAAATACCAAAACCATAAGACTGTAGAACTTACACCAAAGCTAATAGAATATAAAAACACAACTAAGCTTTTACTACTATCATCAACAAGCAACATCACAGAAATTAAATAAAAAACCTTGCCAAAAACTGTAGCTAAAGTTAGTATTTTTAACTTCTCAATTCCCTGATAGAACCAATTTAATTGAATTGATTGAAAAAAAACGCCCAGAAGTACATATAAGTATACATCTAGATCGACTTCAATAACATTAGTAAATAAACATAGAACTGCTAAAGCAAACCCACATAGTAAGTATATAAAAAGCTTTGCCAAAATAACATTTGACACGTACATGGATATATAATTTTTATCTGACTGTCGCTTCGCAATTTTATAAGGGGATACAATATTAAAACCATAATCAGTAAAGATTAGAAATATTGCCATTATCGAAAAGATTAAAGCTAACTCGCCAAAACCTTCAGGCCCAAATGTCCTTGTAAGAAAAGGAAGAACTAACAAAGGCGATAAATAGTTTGCCAACTGAACGAATACTAACGCAATCGTATTTGAATAGACCCTAGACTTCATTTAGCAAAAACTCGTTGTATTTTTCTCTACTGGACTCAATTTGATAAAACCCACTTAACTTTTTTGCACTTTCACTGTATTCCCTTAAATTATCAATAAACAATGCTAAGTTTTTAGAGCCATCAGTTATATTATTTTCAGTTAATATACCATTAGATGTTATTAGCTCTGGACATCCACCAACATTGCTAAGAAGCAGTGGAATACCTGCAGCTCCAGCCTCTAAGACGCTCATAGGCAAACCTTCACTATCAGATAATAGTATTAGACCATCAAAAAGTTCAAAATCAGAAAAACCACTAATTGCCCCATGAAAGATAATGTTCTTACAAGCGCATTTTTTCAGGGAGTCATACTGCGGACCATCACCAACAATGTGATACATGACATTGTCTACATTATTTTTCTTAATACAATCAATAAGTAGATCCACTCTTTTAGGATAAGCTAGCCTTGCTAAGAAAAGAAGGTTGACTTTATTTTTGTCAATACCATATTTATTGATAGTATTCTTAACTATTGGTTTTGGTACTTTATTAGGAATACAAACCATAGTATTACTACTTATTCCAATTTTATTCAAAGCAAGCTGATAGTCATTATTTGAAACACAAATGATATTTCCGGTCAATTTTGACATTAGCCTTTCTATCAATGTGAATAATACTTTAAATGCACCTCCATTGTATAAACACGACCATCCATGAGATATATAGACAACCTTTTTCCTTGATAAATAAGCAGCTAAGCGCCCATAAAGACCAGCATTTGCAGAACTAGTAATAATAATATCTGGGGATGTTTCTCTTATAACCTTTCTTATTTTCAATATTGAGGAAATCATACTGTATGAATTGATTTCTTTTATTAAAAATCGGTCATCAAAGCAGCTTTGTTCACACAACCAACCATTTTCAGACGTCAACAAAAGGTGAGAATGCTCCGGGTAAAGCTCCGCTAAGTTCTTTACCCAAGTTTGAGCCCCCCCGACTTCAGACTTTGTAATGATATGTAGAAACTTCATAATTCATCAATCAACGCAAATTAGCTTCTCAAATTAATCAATGTATTATTTATTAAAGTGCTAGATGTTCCCTTGGTGTAAGGAAAATAAATTACTTTACATCCTACTCTATCTAACTCTTCTTCATGTTCTTTCCATTTTTCTGTTTCATACCAATCATCACCAACAAATAGGTAACTAGCATGATTTTTTTTCGCAGCCGCAGCCTTATCCATATTATTCTGCGGAATTGCCACATCAACATACTTACACGCTCGAACAACTTCGATTCGTTCATGAAATGGAATTACAGGCTGCTTACCTTTATACGCAACCAATTCATCGACTGTTACACCAACAATTAACTTGTCACACATTGATTTCGCATTTCTCAAAATATTAACATGACCCACATGAAATAAGTCATATACACCACTCGTATAGCCAATAATCATTTACTGCAGTACCTTTAAATTTTCTTTAAACCAAAGTTCATAAGAACTTAAATTGTTTTCATTTTCAAATATCTTTGTTAAATCAACTGGAAAACCTACTTTCTTTTCGTAAGCAAACTCTCTTCCCATGTAAGAACTTAAAACTTCCCTGAGTGGTACTTTACCTAACTCATTCCCCATAAGATTTTCAGGAGAAATTTTTACAGCTTTTACAAACGTATGCATATTGGCAATCGGCTCTCTTCCTTCAACCCCGGCAGCCATTAGAGAAAAGTCTAATCTTCTAAAAAGAACTGGCATGTGGTAACGGATAAAGAACCAGCGAACCATTTCAAAAACACTATTCAGCTCAAGTTCTTCAAATAAAGCCTCAAACTTGTTGTATAGTTTGCTATTTTTTTGTGGAGGGATATAACAATATTTATTTAAAAACTCATCTAAATCAAACTTCTCTTGATTTTGCGCCCATTTAAATATGCGGTCATAACCTGCAAAAAACTCGTCGGCACCCTCTCCCGATAGTAGAACCTTAATTCCATCATTCGCAGCTTTCTTTGATATAAGGTATAACAATACCTCATTGGGAACCGACATTGGTTCACCTCTCAATTCAATGAGGTAATCAAAAGCCGCCTTGTATTCATCTGGTGTGCAAGTTATAGTTTTAATTTTTTTTGTTTTTTCTTTTTTAATATATTCTATATCTTCATCACCCTCAAAACCAATACTATAAAAGTTTTGAAATTTTGTTTCTCCTAATTTTCTAAGTATGTTGCTATCGACACCTCTGCTTAAAAGAAGCGCAACGGGAACATCAGAAATTAATCTAGTTTCTAGTCCCTTTAGTAAAGAAGATTTAATTTCTTCAATAGAAATATGCTCGTATTCTTTTTCAATATAATCTAGACAATCAAAATACTTTCCATTTATATAGCAACTACCAGGTTCAACCGAATAAATGTCATTAAAATAAGACCCTGAAAATATTGGTGCTCTCGTAGCATAGTACTCTTCAATAGAGTCCTCATTGACATCGGAGCCAAATAAATCTTTCAGCAAAGCGGGCTCAGAACAAAACGAAATGCTATCATTATCACGATAGAAAAATAAAGGCTTTACTCCAAATGGGTCTCTTACTGCATGTTTGAGTTCACCAAATTTATCTATATATACAAAGGCAAAAAAACCGTCAAGTTCATTAAGTTCAAGCTTATTACTTACAATCAACTCTCTTAATAACTTGGTATCACTAGTGAATTTCTTTTTGAAGTGTTTAATTCCAAGCTCTTTAAAATTAAGAATTTCTCCATTAAAGACTAGCATACCACCTAACCGATCATACATAGGCTGGTTAGTGCCTGTTTCAGGGTCAATTATAGACAAACGAGCGTGGTATGCTTTCCACCCGCCGTGTTCTAGTAATCCAGAAGAACAGTCAGGACCTCTAAACCTTAATTTATTTTCAATATGACTTTCGTCAGCTTTCCCAACAGAAATATTGTTAGTAATAAAAAAACCACACATAAAATTAAACTCAACACTTATAAATATATTGATAAAGTTGAAACAAACACTTCAACACTAAATATCGCTTTTATTCTTTCCCTTTATAGACAAGAAAGAGAACAGGACAAACAATACTCCCAGTAAAAGTCCAACAAAGCTGAATACAATACAAATTAGTGCTCGTTTGGGACTATCCTTTACCTCTGGCACCACTGCAGGGTCAACAACCTTAAAAACAAACTCGTCTTGTACCTCAGCTAACATTAAACTTTTGGTCTGCTCTTCTATTAATTTGTAGAACGTACTTTGCATGTCAGCTACAGCTGTTTTTTGTAGCTGATTGTTTAAGTAAGTTAGGTTTTGAGAAGTTTCAGCAATCGTACGCTCACGCATTACCTTATTTATATCTTTAACCAGCCAATTGACCCATTGCTGTGCAACATAAGGCGAATAATGTTTTACTGATATTGTATATAAGCCGCTGTCCTTATCTTGGTTAACATTTAGAATTTCTTTTCTAAATACCTCAAATGCCTCTTGTGAAGTTGGTTTTGCGCCCCTTAACCCATCAGGCTTTCGTAACCACTTACCAGTACTTGAGTCATAAAGGTCATCATCAAGAATGAGTTTATTGTTCACCAAATCCCAATCTTTTGCTGCCATCACAGGGATGAGCAAATCGTGCTTACTGATAAATGTTTCAATAAACTGACGAGATTTCATTACTTGCACTGCTAAATCAGTTTGAGAAGTATCACTTCCACCAAGGTTTACCCCCGCTAATGCAGCCAAACCACCAAGTTGGCCAGCCATCTTTGACAAACCACCACCATTCGAGCTTTCAGCTGGTGCTAATAGTGCATCTGCTTTATAGATATTTGGAAGATTCAATGCGTAAAGAACCGAACCAACAGCAAATAAAAATGTTGTTACGATTATGATCCACTTGCCTTTCCATAAGGCTTTTAAAAATTCGCGTAGGTCGATTTCGTCACCTATTAGTTGCTGGGGATGTGGTGGGTAAGGTAAGTAATGTTGTGGATGTTCTTTGTGTGGTTCCATTGTTCTTTGATCCTAAGCCCTGGAGTTCGATTTATTGAATCCAGAGATTGGTGAAATTTGATAGAGCGATTTTTCTTTTCAAAATTAAGTCCCGTGGTGACTAGATTCTCAATCTTGCTTTGATTCACTACGACTAGTTACATCAATGTAAAACCAAAAGATTGCACCAAATAGTCTTTACCGTGGGAGATTGTGAGCGTTCATATAGCAGAGCTTGAGTGAACTCAACTGTCACATAAGCTCTGCTATTATTGAATTTACAATTCTCGTCAAGCTATCTCTATTAACTTGTCGTGTTATTTCAACGCATTAATCGCAACACCAGTTTGATACAAGATTTGCGTTGCTGCAGTCCATGTGCTTAATGCATCACGATAATCGGTATCAATTGGCACAACGATAGTATCGCCAGCTTTTAATCCCTCTTGATTATTCCCAAACCAATAACCAGAAGAAGGCTTGTAAACAGACCCGTCTGCACGCACAACAAAAATACGATCTTCGTCTGCTTGCTTTTTAGCACCACCCGCTTTGTTTAGGTAATCGTCCACATCGAGTTTGTTGTCTAACAAGTAAGTAATTGGAACCTGAACTTCGCCCATGATTGATACCGTATTTCGGAAGGTAGGAACAAAGAGGAAGTCTCCATCCTCGAGCATAAAGTCTGCTGAACGTTCGCCATCAAGAATACGGTTGAGCTGTACGACCATACGACCCAGAGCCTTACTTTTGCTTGCTTCTTCAACAAAAGTTAGGGTTTTCTGAGGGTCGGTAATTACTGAGCCAATATTGCTGTCAGCCCTGAATGTTTTCTTCGCAGTTTCTGCACGCATATCTGCCGCATATTGGTTCAGTAGCTTTTGCTCTTGTAGACGTAAAGCTTCACGAGTAAATATTGCACCTTGAGGGTGTGCAAATTCGGTCAATCCTCCTGCACGCTCCAAAAGCTCACTCAATGTCTCCCCCTGACGGGTCGTGTAAGTTCCTGGGAAGCGAACTTCACCTTGTAAAGTGACTGTGCTTTGTAGCTTCACATTTGGCTTTTCGAGGATGTTCAAACGATCTCGACCTACGATAATTGCATCGTCTGAAGCATTGCCTTGGATTGCTTTACGCAAATCAATACGTTCAACATCAATGTATGCACGTTCATCTGCACTGTTAATCGCGGTTCGTGCTAGTTCTGCATTGATTGTGAATGCGTTGTAAGTCAAACCACCAGCAGCTTCAATCAGCGTTGATACCGTCATTCTTGGTGTAATTGGGTACCGACCTGGGTGCTTCACTTCACCAAATACTTCAGCAATTTGAGGGGCTAAACCTAAACGAGACTGTTGTTGGAGCTGCAGCAATACGGGTGCAAGTAAAGTGCGACGAGTATTCTGCTTCAGCTTTTCAAAGTCTTCCTCTGTAATCTCTTTACCGCGGAAAATGATTTTTCTTTCTTCTTTTTCTTGCTGGTTCCAGCCAACATGATTCTGTTGGTTATTAAAATTAGTTTGTTGCTGATTATTGCTAGTCATCGCATTGTTGCCTGCGATTACCGAACCTGCTGGGTTATTAACCATTGCAACCGACGAGCTCATCTGTTGCTGTTCTTTCTGTTGCTCCATCTCCGCTTGTTTTTGGGCTTGCTCGAGTGTTTTCGCTTTTGTAATTTCTTCATCGTTAGCGAGTGTATCTAAATCTTCGTTATTGAAACGGTTGAAGACTAGAACTCGGTCACGAGAACGCAGAGACATATTGTCTTTGCTGTTAGGAGATAAAATCGCATTCGCGAGATTGATCTGAAATACTTCGATATCACGTTGAGTATTTACTTCTCGAACAACAACGGCGTAGTTAACATCAGCAGTCGCATTGAATGCGGAGTCAACAGATTTAAACAAATCAGCGATACGTAGATTTTGATGCCACTCTACATACCCAGGGTGTCTGACATCCCCTTCAATTTGAACATATCGAGTAAGCTCTTCGCTTTTTTTCAAGACTTTAATAGCATCGCCATTTTTTACTTTGCTTTGCTTATCTTGACTCTTACTAAAATCGAGAGTGACCGCTTCACGAGTCCCATGCGTTGCATAACGTTTGATTTCTAACTGTTCTTTATACGCATTGGCAGTAAAACCACCTGCTATTTGAATAAGTTGTTGGTAAGTTTCACCCGGCTTAACCTCGTAGATTGCAGGACGGTTAATCTCGCCTTCTATAGACACAGTCTCTTTAACAGAGCCGATTAAAACAACATCATCTGGAAGTAAGCGCACATCATCACTCGCATCACCTTTTAGTAACAGATCATACATGTCCAACTTACGAATAATTTCTCCGTCACGCTTAAGTTGAATATCTCGTAGTGCCCCACTTTCACCAAAGCCACCGCTATAGTAGATAGCCTGTGATATTGTTGTTAATGCGCTAACCGTGTACGCTCCTGGCTTATATGCGTCACCCATGACAAATACTTGCATAGTACGTAGTTCACCTAATGAGATATCACTACGAACACCTATCATTTGCTCTTTTACACGTTGCGTTAGAGAGTCTCTAACATCGGAAAAGTGCATACCTGCAACATTTATCGGACCAAGAGAAGGAAAGTTGATTGTTCCTGCGCGATTTACACGTAAGCGATGTGTTTCGTTCTCCTTACCAAACAACTGCACAATGATTTCATCACCAGCACCCACAGTGTAATTCGCTGGAACTGGAACATCACTGATCGGAGCAAAGGTACTTGGAGATCCGGCAAAGAGTTCAAGGCCAAAGCGTCGTAATTCATCATCCTCTTTCTTGGCATCCCATATTTTTTCTAGTTCAGTAGAACTAGCCCCACTTAGTTGAAGCCGAGGTTGTATGACTTGCGGATTTGAGTATGACGTAGACTGAGAGGATGAACCTGAAGGAATACTAAAGCCATACTTACTCGCCAGTGCTTGCTGCTGGTCTGCCGGTAAGTTCTGAAACATCTTTATTTGTTCTGGAGTAGGTGTTTGCGCAGTCGAATAAGACGCAAACATGCTTGCCAAGACACAAACGGCAATGGAGAGATATCCTTTAAACATGATATGCCACTATAATAATTGAATAAAAGGCCCTAGCGCTCAAATTTGAGTTCTAGGTATTTAAATTAGAATCTATGTTGGAAACCCAGTGTAATCGAGTTAAGGCGAACTTGGTCTTCTGAAACGTTATCAACGAACTCAAACACAACTGCGCTTTGCTTGTTCAAAGCGTAATGCATACCTAACCCAAAACTGAATCCTTGTTCTTTGTAAGAGCCTACATTTTTCAGGTCAAGTTGAACGCTCGAGTACCCTGCTAAACCGTAAAGTGCAACTCGCTCTGAAACAGGCATGTTTAGCTTCAAGAAACCACTCATCGCACTATCAACGGCAAGTCCACTATCACGTTGAACTGATGTTCCATAGCGTCCTTCTAAACCAATATAATCGTTAAAGAAGTACCCCGCTTGTGCACTTAGAAGAAAAGGGCTTCCCTCTTTCACGGACTCAGAAAGTGAGCTTTTCAATTCGGCATTTGAGTAACTTACTAAAGCACCTGCGTAAAAATCTGCAGATGCTGAAAAAGAACTCAGGCTTAAGCCCAGTACACTAAGTATTCCTAAACAATGCTGTTTTCTTATCACGTAAAAGTTCCTAGTACTGGTAATAATGAGTGCTACGGACTTCAACATACACCTCGAAGACTCATTAATTATTGATTTTTTGGCACGCTACCGCCCGGCGGCGTTGAGCGTTAGCCACTGTATCGCTTTCTCTACATTAAAACGCCCAGCTCCCTCCAAACACTTTAGTTATACTGAGATAAGCAGGCCGCCAAATTATGCACGCTTGATGTTTTATCAGCAAGTAAGGGAATAAGATAACCGCGCTATGTCACGTTGGTGTTAGAAATGAGATCGAAAGCCATAGCAAAATAAGAAACTATTTACATGCTAAGGTTTTTTTATCTAAAATGTACTTTGGAGCATTTTTTATGCTACCAAACATCGATGTTTTTATACCGGATATACAAGGATTAATAATGAAGAATACAGCTCTAGCTATTCTTATGGCTCTAAGCGCGTCAACTGCATTTGCAGCAGAAGAAGCAGGTTCAGCAGGAGCAGCTTCTGCATCTGCAACAGGCACAACAGCTGTAGCAGTAGGTGCAGCAGCAGCAGTAACTGTAGTAGCAGTTGCAGCGTCAGATAGCGATTCAACATCTACTTCTACTTCTACTTCTACTTCTACTTCGACTAACTAATTTCGTTTTGTAGATAGAAGATAATCGCCCTGAATGATTCAGGGCGATTTTATTTTCAAGAGGGATCAATGAACATCTTCAGAACGTCCAAATGGACACAACCACTCCTCACTCTTCCGCTACTAGGTTTACTCTTTGGCTGCACACAGAAATTCAATGATGTTTCAGCAACCGTCCAAGAAGCCTACGGTAACTACATTGATATCGAGATGACACCAGAAGAAATCAATGCTATTCCATATGCCAGTGCCTATTTGAAACTTGGAAATCAAAAACAGGTGTTTGTTGTTTTAGCTTTTGCGGAACAAAACCAACTCAGCGGCAAAAAACAACTGAAATGGGTAAGCGCCGATAAAGCGATGATCGTTACAGAGAATGGGCACATCGTCAAAACGATTGGTCTACAGAGTGGGGACTTAGCAGGTGTTTACGGTGACGTTCCAGATTTTTCTTTAGACTCAACCTCTGTCAACTACACACTTTCATACGATTGGGCAACACAATACCGTTATGGCTTTCCTGCAAATATAACGCGTTCTTACTCAGGCCAAGAAACGTTAACAACACCTATTTCTAGCACTATGACCAACGTATATAAAGAAGTTGTTGAGTTTAGCAGCCTTTCTCAATCGGTCGAAAACTACTATTGGGTCAATGAACAGGGTCAGGTCGTTAAAACCTTACAACACCTAGGGCCAAATATGATTCCGGTTGAGTTAACCATTTTGAAGGGATATAGCAAATCATGAGCAAGCAACTACTCACATTATTCGTTTTGGTCATGCCGCTTTTGAGCATGCCTAGCTTCGCTCAAACAGAAACCTCTGCTATGCAACCATTAAATGTTGAATTGCTAGAAGCAGGCAAACGGCTACAATTTCAAGGGCCGGCTCGTTTAGAAAATGTGTTAGCACTTGCTAGGGAGCAAAGCGTCTCTCTGCAATATTCTCTTGGTACCACTTTGTTTGATAAATCGGAACACGCCGAGAAAACCTCTACCGCTTTAAAGAGCTCGGTGCTCAATCAAATGATTCAACACAATTTGGTCGCACATCCATTCTACAAGTTCATTCAGAAGCAAAGCTTTGCACCACGCTTACTGTCTGCGATCGATGTTGATAAAATTCGACTAAATAAATTCGACAATCCGCTTTTGCGCGGCAATTACCTGCTCGCAAGCCCTCTACGCGAAGAAAAAGTGTATTACCTGGGAAACCTAAATAGCGTGTATTCCATTAAGGAGCAAGCAGGCATCCCTTTGCAGAGACAGTTAGAGAATTTGAAAAGTAACATTGGTACGTTATCAACACCGCCAGTGTTGATCTACCCAGATGGTCACGTAGTTAAGCCGCATCACGGAGCTTGGTTAACAACACAATATTACTTACCACCTCTGACATTGGTATATATTCCGTTTGGTGGACTTGAATACTCCGAAATGGACCAAGACATTGTCCGCCTACTCACTCAACTGATACCAAATTCCACAAAGAGACCGCAATGATGCCAATTAGAAAAAGCTTAACCCTTTCTTTAATGGGTCCAGCATTGGTTTGGGCTCAAGAAATACCCTTTGAGGCTCCCACTTTACAGCCTTCTCAGTCTGACTTTGGTGGTGTTGGCTTAATGCAGATGCCAACCGGACGTATGGCCCCTGAAGGGGAATTCAACTTTTCTGTCACTGGAAGTGATGAATACCTTTTTTATAATGCAACATTACAAGTTATGCCTTGGTTGGAGACGACTATTCGTTATACGAGAGTAGCCTCAATACCCTACGACCCAACTTTTCCTAATGTTGATAATGAGTACACCGATAAAGGTATAGACTTCAAAGTTCGATTGCTAAAAGAGTCTCAGTATATTCCTGAGCTCTCTCTCGGTGTCCGAGACTTTGCTGGTACTGGTCTTTTTGATGCTGAGTTTCTGGCGGCGACAAAACGATATTCTAATTCGAAATTAGGTACTTTTGATTTTACTTTAGGTATGGGCTGGGGCTACCTAGGCACTAGAGATACGGTCACAAACCCTTTTTGTAAAGCATCAGACAAATTCTGCGATAGACCTTCAGAATTTCTATCTACAGGCGGAACAACTAACTTCGATAGAGCCTTTAAAGGCCCTGCTGCCCTTTTTGGTGGTATTGAATATCAAACTCTTCATAAACCTCTTCGCTTCAAGCTTGAATACGACGGTAACGATTACAGCACAGACTACCCTGTAATTCAGGCTGGTGTAGATATGTCTCCCCACACGCCATGGAACTTTGGTGTGCTTTACCGTTTAGGAATGGCCGATTTTCGTTTAAGTTATGAACGCGGCGACACGTTGGTCGCGGGCTTAACGCTAAACACTAATTTCAATGACATGCCATCATTCTGGCGAGACACGCCAACACCAGAAATCGAAGATAACCAACCTGAAGAATTGTCTGATATTGATTGGAAACGTGTAACAGAAGATTTAGATAAAATTGCTGGTTACCAAAACACGCGTATTTATGTTGATGATAAAACAGTAACTGTCGTTGGTGAGCAGAAGAAATATCGTGATCGTAACGAGGCACACGAAAAAGCGGCGGCTGTACTTCATAATGAAATGCCTGACGATATTGATACCTATGCGATCAATGAACGTAGCCGAGGCTTAGTCGGCGAACAAACGATTATTTCCAAAGAGAAATATCGCGACTTTGCCCAAGTTAATTACATCAATCCGAAAATAGAAGATGCAACCTCAAGGGCTACTACTAAGCCAATGGGAGAATCTGTCTACGATGGTTTTGAACGTTTTGATTGGGGCTTTGCACCTAAACTAGTTCAAACTCTCGGAAACGCTGAAGATTTCTATCTCTTTAGTGTAGGGCTAAGCGGTAATGCCTCATATTGGCTGACGGACAACCTTGAAATTGGCGGTTCGTTATACTGGGATTGGTATAACAACTACGATAAGTTTATTTATGTCACTCCACCTGATGGCACTACTGTTCCTCGTGTTCGCACCATGTTCCGCGCTTACCAAAATGAACATGCTGTAACCATGTCAAACTTACAATTGACTTGGTTCCAAGAGTATTCCGATACGATGGATCAGCAATTCTACGCGGGCTATCTGGAGAGTATGTTTGCTGGAGTCGGTACCGAGTTTCTTTACCGTCCACAAGGAGCTAACTGGGCGATTGGCGCTGACGTCAACGTAATTTCTCAACGTGATCCACAAAGTTACTTCGGTGTTTACGATGAGAAATGGCAAAACGTGCCAGAATATGGACGTCCGTTCCAAGTTATTGATAAAGGCTTCACTGGTTTTGTATCTGGTTACTACTACCCTCAATGGGAATTCCTACAAGATTTGATGATCCAAGTCGATGTTGGTCAGTTCCTAGCTGGTGATGTTGGTACACAAATCAATGTTTCTAAGCAGTTCAAGAGTGGCGTAATTGCTGGTGCCTTTGCGTCATTTACAGACTTGTCTGCGGATGAATTTGGTGAAGGTAGCTTTACCAAAGGTTTCTACTTGTCGATCCCATTTGACATCATGACCGTTAAGCCAAGCAACAATCGTGCGAACTTTAGTTGGCAGCCTCTTACTCGTGACGGAGGACAGAAACTCGGACGTAAATACAGCTTGATTGAGTTGACCGACGAGCGAAATCCTTGGTATCAAAGGCCTAACCGTTCGGATGTGGAATAATAAAGTAATCAAGGGAGCTGCGGCTCCCTTTTTCATATCTAGATACTGAGTCATAGAAGACTAAAACCTATCTTCCTGCTTCCAATAGCGCTACTTTTCGTTTCTTGCTAGAATTCCAGAGAAAATTTTAATCTATGGTGGAAGTTCTATGATCATCGTAACTGGTGGCGCTGGCATGATCGGCAGCAACATTGTTAAAGCACTAAACGAAGCTGGTATTAACGATATCCTGGTTGTCGACAACCTAAAAAATGGAAAAAAATTTAAGAACTTAGTTGATCTGGACATCACAGATTACATGGATCGTGACGACTTTCTGACCCAAATTATGGCGGGCGATGATTTTGGTCCGATTGAGGCAATTTTCCACGAAGGTGCTTGCTCTGCAACGACTGAGTGGGATGGTAAGTACATGATGCTAAACAACTACGAGTACTCTAAAGAGCTGCTTCATTACTGTTTAGATCGCGAGATTCCATTCCTATACGCTTCTTCAGCAGCCACTTACGGCGATACAGATACTTTCGTTGAAGAACGCGAATACGAAGGCGCACTGAATGTATACGGTTACTCGAAACAGCAGTTTGATAACTACGTTCGTCGCCTATGGCAAGACGCTGAAGAACATGGTGATACCCTTTCTCAAATCACCGGCTTCCGCTACTTCAACGTATATGGCCCACGTGAAGACCACAAAGGTAGCATGGCATCAGTTGCGTTCCACCTAAACAACCAACTTAACGCAGGTGAAAATCCTAAATTGTTCGCGGGCAGCGAATCATTCAAACGCGACTTTGTTTACGTTGGTGATGTCTGTAAAGTAAACCTGTGGTTCTTAGAAAACGGCGTATCAGGCATTTTTAACTGTGGTACTGGCCGTGCTGAATCTTTTGAAGAGGTAGCAAAAGCAGTTATCAAGCATCATGGCAAAGGCCAAATTGAAACCATCCCATTCCCTGAGCACCTAAAAGGCGCTTACCAAGAATTCACACAAGCGGATCTGACCAAACTGCGCACCGCAGGCTGTGATGTTGAATTCAAGACAGTTGCAGAAGGCGTTGCCGAATACTTGACTATCCAAAACAGTTAAGCACCACAAGGTGGTAGAACCATAACCTGCCACCTTTACTCAAATGCAATAGCCTGTATCATTCCTAACTATCTTTTTTCTCATTTAAACCACTTCGCCCGTACACGAATAGGTAACTAGACACGCCATGACCATAAAACGTGATGACTTCGACCCTAAAGCATATAACCCTGAGTTTAAGCGCCACTTTCTGTCGCCTAAGTACTGGGGCACGTGGTTAGGTGTTATCTTATTTTTACCTTTATCATTAATGCCACTGGGTTTACAAAAGTGGTTGGCGAAAACCATAGCCAAAAAACTGTCGAAATCCCACAAGGGGCCAGCTCACCGAGCGAGGGTTAACTTTGAGCTGTGTTTTCCGGAAAAGTCGTTCCAAGAACGTGAAGCTTTGATAGAAAAAACACTCTACACAGCAGCCATGTTCTTTTTTCGCTTCGGGTTACTAAGTTTACGCTCACCAAAATGGCTTCAGAACCGTTGCCAAATTCGCGGCCTAGACATTTTACGACAGCACATTGATAACAACGAAAATGTGATTTTAATGGTTCCCCACTCTTGGGCAATTGATGTGCCTGCTATCTTGCTCGCGTCAATGGGAATGCCAGTTTCTGCAATGGCGAAGAAACAAAAGAATGATGTTGCTGACTGGCTAATGCACAAGCAAAGAGTCCAATACGGTGGCCGTGTTTATGAACGCTCAGGTGGCATTAAGCCTTTCCTGAAATCCATTCGAGATGGCTATGTAGGGTATTACCTACCCGATCAAGATCACGGCCCAGAGCATAGTGTGTTTGTGGATTTTTTTGCAACACGTAAAGCAACGCTACCTGGTTTAGGCAAAATTGCGAAACTATCACGCTCAAAAGTACTGCCTCTATTTGCGTCGATGAACACTGAAGATGGTACGTTTGATATTGAGATTTTACCAGCGTTTGAGCTGGATAAAGGCGAAGAGCAAGACGCTCGTACCTGTAATGAAGCCATTGAATATTTTGTCGGTGATAAACCCGAACAATATATGTGGGTACTACAGTTGCTGCACTCTCAAGAAGACGGCAATAACTATTACAATTTGTTTAAACCAAGATATCACAGCGACTGGAAAGTGCAGTGAAAGTATTTGTCGTAAGCTTGGCTCGATCGCTAGATCGCCGAGAACGTATTGAAGAAAAGTTAAAACAACAAGGCATTACGTTTGAATTTTTTGATGCAATAGATGGCTCTGTTGACCGTTTTCTTCATTCAGAAAAAAGTCGTCCTACCATTACTCTACGCCGCAAAGGGTATCAATTAAAAACCAGTGAAGTCGCCTGTTTTGCAAGCCATTACGAGTTGTGGGTTCGCTGTGTTGAGCTTGATGAACCGATCGTCATCTTAGAAGACAACGTCGACCCCGTCGAAGGGCTGAAGCAAGTACTCGAACATACCCTTCCATTGACTTCTAATTATGACTACATCAAGTTGTCTGCCACTCAGAAGCGTGTATTCACCCCAATCGTACCTATTGATGATAATCATATGCTAGGGGGATACTCAGCAGGCACTTGTGGTACCACCGCTTATATCGTCACACCTAAAGCAGCCTCAAAGTTTGTTATGCATGCTCAAGAGTTTATTGAACCAGTCGATGACTACATGGAAAAACCATGGAGACATGGTGTTCAAGTTTACAGCGTGTCTCCAGATCTCTTTACTAGAGCAGAGATTGCTTCGACGATTGGTGGTAAAAGAAAAGATAAATCCAAAATGACTCTTGCGAATAAAATATACGCTGAACTTTTTAGAACTTATGAGTCAATTTTGAAATTCCTATACTGGAAAAACAAAGCATGAAGATTTTAGTCATTGGCCCTGCATGGGTCGGCGATATGGTAATGTCGCAATCGTTATATATCGTATTAAAGCAACGCCATCCAGATAGCCAAATTGACGTTATCGCTCCAGGATGGTGTAAACCGATTCTTGAGCGTATGCCAGAAATCCATCAAGCGATTGAAATGCCTATCGGTCATGGTGAGTTTAACTTATTAGGCCGCAGGGAAATTGGCAAATCATTACGTGAAAAGCAATATGACCACGCCTATATCTTGCCTAAATCAGCGAAATCAGCACTGATCCCATGGTTTGCCAACATTCCTCTTCGTACTGGCTGGAAGGGAGAAATGCGCTATGGTTTATTGAATGACTTACGCCCTAACATGAAGTCTTTTCAGTATATGGTAGAGCGTTATGTAGCGTTAGCTTATCCAAAAGCAGAAATGGTGGATTCTAACTCTCTTGGCGGGCTTGAAACCTTACCTCGCCCTCGCCTTGCAATCAACGCGGCAGAGCAACAAGCCACGATCAAAAAGTTCAACTTAGCCCAAGACCAACCAATTATCGGACTGTGCCCAGGAGCAGAGTTTGGTCCCGCAAAAAAATGGCCCGAAACACACTACGCTGAAGTTGCGACACAAATGGCTCGATCTGGGCATCAAATCTGGTTGTTTGGTTCTCAAAAAGACTTAGAGACTTGTAACAATATTCGCGCACTTGTTCCGACGCAATTCCATGAGCACATTCATGTTCTGGCAGGCCAAACCAGCTTAATTGAAGCAGTCGACTTACTTGCTGCATGTAAGACTGTTGTCGCGAATGACTCAGGCTTAATGCATGTGGCAGCTGCGGTTGGTTGTAATGTTGTTGCCGTGTATGGCTCAACTTCACCGAAGTACACCCCCCCACTCGCAGAAAAAGTGGAGATTGTTCATACCGATATTGATTGTCGCCCTTGTTTCCAGCGTGAATGTCAATACAAACACCTTAAGTGTTTGACAGAACTTTCGCCTAAGCAAGTGCTAGATAGTATCCAAAAACTTGACGCCATTACGATAAGCTCATGTTAGTTCGTATTGTTTATACCTTACTACTCGCCCTAGCGTCACCGCTGCTTTTATTTGGTTTGTACAAGAGCAAACCAAATAAGCCTAAGTTCGGCTCTCGTTGGAAAGAGCACTTTGGCATAACCCCCAAGCTAAAAAGCAACGACAAACCTATTTGGATACATGCCGTATCTGTTGGTGAAAGTATAGCAGCAACACCTTTAATCAAAGCCCTTAAGGAACAAAACCCCGAACAATCTATTCTAGTTACAACAACAACAAGTACCGGAGCTGAACAGATTGCTAAGTTGGGTGATTTAATTGAACACCGCTATATGCCAATTGACTTTGGGTTCGCTATCAAAGGTTTTCTTAAAGCAGTGCAACCAAAACAGATGTTGATCATTGAGACTGAGTTGTGGCCAAACACGCTTCACAATGTTCACAAAGCGGGTATCCCTATAACTGTCGTGAATGCGCGCCTATCTGAAAAATCGTGTCAGAACTACGCCAAAATACAGCGGCTTTTTAACCAGCTTCATCCATGCCTAACTCAAGTACTCTGCCAAACGGATTCAGATGCAGAGCGCTTCGAACGCTTAGGCGTTGAGAAAAAGAAACTATCCGTTACTGGCTCGATTAAGTTCGATATTCAAATATCAGAGCAAGTGAAACAGCAAGGACAGCAGCTTCGAGCCCAACTTGGAAACGATCGTCCGATTTGGATTGCAGCTAGCACCCACAAAGGCGAGGACGAACAGGTATTAGATGCACATAGACAAGTTTTAAAATCTCATCCAAATGCTTTACTCGTTTTGGTTCCTCGCCATCCAGAACGATTTGATGATGTATTCACGCTTTGCCAACAGCAAGGCTTTAACACTGTGCGTCGCACTTCAACGCATGCAGTAGAGACGAATACTCAAGTATATCTCGGCGATACTATGGGTGAGATGCTAACGTTGATGGGCGCAGCGGACATCTGCTTTATGGGTGGAAGCCTAATTGGAGATAAGGTTGGTGGGCACAATGTGCTAGAGCCTGCCATGTTAGAAAAAGTCATAATCACTGGCCCTAGCTATTTCAACTTTAAGGAGATTGTATCTGACTTATTGGATATAGATGGGATATTACTAGCCAGTGATACAACCGACTTGGCTAAGCATCTAACATCCCTTCTTTCACAACCATCCTTAAGTGAACTCTATGAGATAAAGGCCTGTCACTATGCAAAAAGAAACCAAGGTGCTTTAAAAAGAACTACCGATAAACTATGAATCCGAACTTTAAAAGCCAAAATTGAATTTTTGGCTTTTAAAAATTAGAAATAACTACTACTTTCGTTCACTACGAAGCGAAGTTAGGGTCTCATTGATTAGGGTGCTAGAGGTTCCTTCAGTGTAAGGGAAATAAATAACCTTACAACCTACAGCAGCTAAATCTTTCTCGTGTTCCTGCCATTTAGAAGTTTCATACCAATCATCTCCTACGAATAGATAACTCGCATGATTCTTTCTCGCTGCAGAGGCTTTATCCATATCTTTTTGAGGTATAGCTACATCAACATACTTGCAAGAACGTACAACCTCTATCCGATCATGGTATGGTATTACTGGTTGCTTACCTTTATATGCGACCAACTCATCAATCGTAACTCCTACCACTAACTTGTCGCACATGGCTTTTGCGTTACGTAATAAATTCACGTGGCCAACATGAAATAGATCATATACGCCACTTGTATAACCGATAATCATTTCATCAATACCTTTAAATTTTCTTCAAACCACAATTCATAAGAAGATAATAAGTTCGGGTTGTCAAAAACCTTTGTAAGATCAACAGGAAAGCCAACTTTTCTCTCATACGCAAAGCTTTTTCCTTTAAGTGGAGCAATTAACTCACGTAGAGGTAGCTTCCCCAGTGAACCATTCATTAGTCTACCAGCACTGAATTTGATTGCGGCTTCGAATACATGATAATTGGCAATAGGATCTCGCCCTTCAATTCCAGCAGCCATTAAAGCAAAATCTAACCGCCTAAACAAAACTGGCATATGATACTTAATAAAAAAGTATCGTACTTTTTCAAAAGGAGTTAAATGCTCCAATCTGGCAAATAATTCAGAGAACTCTCGATAAGTCGTAGTGTCTTGTCTTGGGACCTTATAGCAGTAAAACTCTAAAAATGTATCGAGTGAAAAACTCTCACATTCCGCAGCCCAATTAAATATACGGTCATACCCACCAAAGAATTCATCCGCACCTTCGCCCGAAAGAAGCACCTTAACTCCATCCTGAGCAGCAATTTGGGAGATACGATACAGAAGAACCTCATTAGGCACAGACATTGGTTCACCTCTTAGAGCAATTAACTCGTCAAAACAGCGTTTGTACTCATTTGCTCCACATTCATGAACGGTTAGGTTAGGAATATTTTGCTCTTGAAGAAAAGTGATATCATCATCACCTTTAAAACCAATAGTGTATAGTTTCTCAATATCAGTTAGTTGATGAATCAAATTACTGTCAATGCCTCTACTCATTAGAAGGCCAACCTTAGCATCTGAAACTAATCGACTATTGATGCCATCTCTAACTGCTTTTTCTAATTGCTCTTGCGATACATCTTCATATTGTTGAAAGAAGTTTAAGCTTTCAAAATAGCACCCATTGACAAAGCATGAACCAGGCTCAACAGTTGATACTTCTTTGAAATATGAGCCACTAAAAATGGGCGCACGAGCTGCATGATACTCTTCAATAGCTAGAGGGTTCACAGGTAAGTCAAAAAGCGCCTTCAATACATTAGGCTCAGAAGAAAATGAAATACCGTGTGGAGATTGATGATAAAATAGAGGCTTAACACCAAACTTATCCCGACACGCATGCTGCAGCTTTCCGTCTGCACTTACGTAAACGAATGCGAAAAATCCGTCCAACTCGTTCTCAATAAGATGCCCAGAGATAATAAGGTCGCTTAAGAGTGTAGTATCGCTCGTGTACTCTTTTTCAAAGTACTTTTGACCGAGCTCCTTGTAGTTAAGGATCTCACCATTAAATACTAGTATACCTCCTCGAGCATCAATAACAGGTTGATTACTACCCGAGCCTAGTTCGATAATAGAAAGCCGAGAGTGATAGGCTTTCCACCCTCCATACTCGACTAACCCAGAAGAACAATCTGGCCCTCTAAATCGCAAGCATTCTTCAATGATTTTGCTGTGCTCTTGGATCACTCGTGGATCATTAGAAATAAAAATACCGCACATACTCTGCCTTACTTCAAATTGAGGTAGCTTTGACTGTACCAAGATGTCATCATATCGCCTAAGAGCTGTCATCTTAGTTTAAGC
Organism: Vibrio sp. 1731; assembly: GCF_033339955.1. NCBI lineage: Bacteria > Pseudomonadati > Pseudomonadota > Gammaproteobacteria > Vibrionales > Vibrionaceae > Vibrio > Vibrio sp. 1731. Next base: position 97,816 of record NZ_JAWOVO010000005.1, read on the forward strand.
CCAATAATCAACCTAGCAGTTTACACTAGAACAATGTTTGGTTATAGGGGAGTCAAAACTGAAGTCGTATGTAAAAGGTTTATGGCCATGCCATTAAAGAAGTCGATCAAGACATTGAGACAAACTGTAAAGTATCAACTAAACATACTCGCCGATGAGCGACGTTTAAAAAAACTAAAAAAGAAAAATAAAATAAGAGTAGCCTTCTTTGTTCTTCATCATAGTGTATGGAAATGTGACGCAGTCTTCAGAGCAATGATGGAAGATGACTTTTTCGAACCCTTTATTTTTGTCTGTCCTTACACAGGAAAGGATGATGTATCTTGTATACAAGATGTACAAAAAAATGTTAATTTCTTCCAAAATAAAGGCTACCCAACTGTCAGCTCTTATAATAAAAATAAATCTACGTGGATTGACATTGACACTCTTGATATTGATATCATTTTTTTCACAAACCCACATAAAATAACAAAGAAAGATTATTACTCTAAAGCTTATAGTAAGTATTTATCTATTTATATCCCATATTCTCATCAAATATCAAAATACAACAATTATAAAGAACAATATAACCAACAATTTCATAATATGATGTGGAAAATATTCGCCCCACATTTTGATGAGGTGGATATTTTTAAAAAAATTCCGACTTAAAAGGTAGAAACATCTTAGTGACCGGCTATCCTGCAACAGAGCCACTAATCAATAATGAGCTTGTTGCGAATTCACCATGGAAGAAACAGGACTCTAATAAGCTACGAGTTATTTTTGCTCCTCATCATACAATAGATACACCAGAGCTTCCTTACAGCACCTTCTTAAGCTTTTCTCAACAAATACAATCACTTTCAGAAAAGTACAAAAAAAACATTCAGTGGGCGTTTAAACCTCATCCGATGCTAAAAGAAAAGCTATACAAACACAAAGATTGGGGAAAAGAAAAAACGGACACATATTATAGGTTTTGGGAGCAATCTAGCTTTAGTCAACTAGAAGAAGAAGATTACTATGATCTATTTAAAACTTCAGATGCTATGATTCATGATAGTGGCTCCTTTCTTGCGGAATATTTGTATTTAAACAAACCTGTAATGTATCTAGCATTAAGTGATGATGTACGAAATTACCAAAATCCATTTGGTAATAAAGCATACGATAGTTGCACTAAAGGAAAATCGTATTCGGACATTGAGAACTTTCTTATAGATTTAATCCATCACAAAGCACCAGTAGATCGAACATTCTTTGATAATGAATTAGCAATACACTTTAGAGAATTAACGCCAACAATGCGTATAATGAATCACTTAAAAGAAGAGTTAAAAAATAGCTAACCAATATAGGGCTACCATGTTAGCCCTATATTTTATAAAGATTCTCTAGCTATCTAAATCATTTCAGCCTTCTTATTACTTTTAAGGCATTTTCAAAATCACCACTATTAAAAAAATAACGTAATACATAACTATAAAATGCTAACTTACTTGAGGGGATAGATGCCATAAACTCAGCGGTACACATACGCTTTTTAATCGCACTCGCAACTTTAGTGGCGTTTTTACTCTCTGCATCTCGCAAGTTCATTTTAAGATCTTGCAGTTCACGCTGAGCATTAATTACTGTGTTGTTATACCTTTCTTCACGTGTTTCTTTTGCGAACGTTGATATGCCACCTAATCGATATTGGATCCATTTTTTGTTTTCATGATGAATACCATTTAACAAAAAGGCTCGAAGGACATTGATGCGATCTTCATTGATGATATCTTTGTTGTAAGGAGCAAACTCGTTCAGTACATCAGACGTAAAAGCGGCGCAGCAGCCATCTACTGCACATTTTCTATTAATAATATTTTCGAGTGTATAAGGCTTTTTATTCTGCTTGATCGATTCAAATGGCTCAATGATATCGCCTTGCTCGGAAATTTTGTCGTAACTACCAATAATTAAGCTTGGTTTACCATTTTTCAACCAGGCTTCATAAGTTTCCTCAACTCGGTTCGGCATCGCTATATCATCGCCAGCTTGTACAATAATAAGCTTATTTTGGTATTGCCCCCGCAAGGAGTTGATTTGGCTAACTAAACCAACATTTTGCGTATTGTGGCGATATTCAATATTTAATCCTTTAGGCGCAAACTCTAAAAGCGATAGAATCTTTTCATGGCTATCATCTGGAGAGCAATCGTCCAATACTAACAACTGGCTCGGCCATGCTGTTTGATGTAATGCCGCCGGAAGCGTTTTATCGAGATAACTTGATTGTTTGTAGCAAAAGAAGACATAAACCACATCTTCTAATACTTGCACATGCTCTTGTGTCATTGCTCAACCTTAAAAGAGTTGATTGCATCGACTACTTTTTGACTCTCGTCTTCACTCAAGTAGGGCGACATCGGCAATGACAGCACTTCATTTTGCAACTGCTCCGTCAGCGGCAATGACAGATGACTGAACTCTTCATAAGCCTGCTGTTTATGCGGCGCTATCGGGTAATGTACTTGTGTCTGAATACCATGCTCTGATAAATGCTTAACCAATGCATCTCGGTGTGAAGTTCGCACCACAAACAAATGCCATACATGTGCCTCAGGCTCAGCTACTTCCGGTAAGATAATATTCGGGTTGCTGATTTCACGTAAGTAAAATTCCGCCAACTCCTGACGCGCTTTCGTCTGCGCTGGAAGGTAGTTCAGTTTCACTGACAACATCGCCGACTGAATTTCATCCAAACGACTGTTCAATCCTTGATAAAGATTCTGGTATTTAACATGAGAGCCGTAGTTACGAAGGGCACGCAAAGTTTCTGCCAGCTCATCATCGCTAGTCGTAATAGCACCACCATCACCTAACGCACCTAGGTTTTTACCCGGATAGAAGCTAAAACCTGAGGCATCCCCCCATGCTCCAGAGTTCTTACCAGCAAGTGTCGCACCATGAGACTGAGCGCTGTCTTCCAGCACGAGAAGATTGTGTTTTGTCGCCAACGCCATAATCGCTGGCATATCGGCTAACTGACCATACAAATGCACCGGCAAAATCACTTTAGTCTTTTCTGTAATCGCCGCTTCAATCGCTTCAGGACTGATATTGTGAGTCTGTTCATCTGGCTCCACAAACACCGGTACCAAGTCCGCTTCGGTGACCGCCAATACCGATGCGATATAGGTATTACCCGGCACGATAACTTCATCACCTTTGTTGATTTTGCCTAGCTCTCGCCAAGCCTTAAACGTCAGTGTTAAAGCATCTAGACCGTTCGCAACACCTATACAGTGTTTAACACCACAGTAGTCAGCAAATGCTTGTTCAAACTTTTCAGTTTCCTTGCCAAGAATATACCAGCCAGATTCAATCACGCGTGCACAGGCTTGTTTCAATTCGTATTCGTACTCGGAATTTAAGCGCTTTAGCTCTAAAAAATTAACCATTATTTTTCTCTACATAACGTACTATCTTGGCTGGGCTTCCAACCACAACCGCATAGTCTGGCACTGAACGGGTGACCACACTGCCTGCACCAACCATCGCATTTTTTCCGATGGTTATGCCAGGCAAAATCGTGGCATTGGCGCCGATGGAGGCGCCTGACAGGATTTTTGTTTTCGGGAAAGCTTCTGGCCACATTTTTGAACGCGGGAACTTGTCGTTCGTAAAAGCAGCTGCCGGGCCAATGAACACATCATCTTCAATTTCAATGCCATCCCAGAGGTAAACGCCGCACTTTACGGTGACTCTATCTCCTAGGACCACATCATTCTCGATGAAGGTATGCGCACAGATATTACAGTCACGACCGATTTTAGCCCCAGCAAGGACCACGGCAAATTGCCAAATAGATGTCCCCTCGCCAATCGTCGATGAAGCAACATCACTGAGTGCATGAATTCGCATGGGCTACCTCTTTAAGAAATGTGTCATAGTCACGGATATAATCGGCTTCATCATACAATTCACTAGCGACAACCATCAGTACACAATCTTCAGAAAAGTCGTGCATTTCACGCCATTTTAGCCCTTTGATATGCAGTCCTACATCGGGAGATGAAAGCGTCACTTTCTCTTTCGTGGTGCCATCATCAATGACGAAAGTCACGCTACCTTTCAGACAAATAGCGACTTGCTCTAAGTCGTAATGTGCATGAAAGCCCCTCGCTAAACCGCTTTGTGTATCAAAGATGTAGTAAATACGTTTGATATCAAACGGAATGTTTTTATGTTGCTCTAACGAGATTAATGAGCCTCGCTCATCACCCATTTTCTGAAAAGATATTAGCGGTATATTCGACATTTATTCTTCCAATAACTCTAGAAGATAGCGGCCATAATCGTTTTTAGATAAGGCTTTTCCTGCAGCTTGAATGTGCTCTCGCGTTAACCACCCTCGACGATACGCAATCTCTTCTAAGCAAGCCACTTTGTAACCTTGTCGTTTCTCGATCGTTTCAACAAAATGCGCAGCTTCAAGCAAGCTGCCGTGTGTTCCCGTGTCTAACCACGCAAAGCCGCGCCCTAGTACGTCAACCGTCAACCTCCCTTGCTCTAAGTAAGCTTGGTTAATACTTGTAATTTCTAACTCGCCACGATGAGACGGTTGAATAGTTTTGGCAATGTCCACGACGCGGTTATCGTAGAAATACAGTCCGGTCACGGCGTAATTGGATTTTGGCTTGAATGGCTTCTCTTCAATCGATAGCGCTCGCATCTCTTCATCAAATTCCACCACACCAAAGCGCTCAGGATCTTTCACTTTATAACCAAAGACCGTCGCACCTTCCGTTAAAGCAGCGGCTTGCTGCAACTTCGGAGTAAACCCTTGCCCATAAAAGATGTTGTCACCCAGCACCAAACATACTGAGTCATCGCCAATGAATTCTTCACCAATGATGAAGGCTTGAGCTAAGCCATCTGGGCTTGGTTGAATCGCGTATTGCAACTCAATGCCAAACTCTGAGCCATCACCCAATAGGCGCTGAAATCCTTCCTGGTCTTCTGGCGTGGTGATGATCAAGATTTCACGAATGCCAGCAAGCATGAGTACCGACAACGGGTAGTAAATCATTGGTTTGTCATAAACCGGCAGTAACTGCTTAGAGACACCGCGTGTAATAGGGTAAAGGCGAGTGCCCGAGCCACCTGCTAAAATAATGCCTTTCATTATTCGCCCGCTCCTAATCGCTCTAAACTGTATGAACCATCAAGCACGCGTTGCCACCATTGCTGGTTGTTTAGGTACCATTCCACAGTTTTACGAATACCGCTTTCAAAGGTTTCTTCTGGCGTCCAGTTAAGCTCTTGAGCAATCTTGGTCGCATCAATTGCGTAACGCACATCATGACCGGGGCGATCTTTGACATAAGTGATCAAAGATTCATAAGACTCAACACCTGCCGGCTTGTCTGGTCGCAGCTCTTCAAGCAAAGCACAAATGGTTTTCACTACTTCGATGTTTGCTTTTTCGTTATGGCCACCAATGTTGTAGGTTTCACCGACTTCACCTTCGTTGACTACTTTGTAAAGCGCGCGAGCATGGTCTTCCACAAACAGCCAATCTCGGATCTGCATACCATCACCATACACAGGCAACGGCTTGCCATCGAGGGCATTTAAAATCATCAGAGGGATCAACTTCTCTGGGAAGTGGTACGGGCCATAGTTGTTGGAGCAATTAGTGATAAGTGTTGGTAAGCCATAAGTACGTTGCCAAGCGCGAACCAGGTGATCGCTCGAAGCTTTAGATGCAGAATATGGGCTGCTCGGCGCGTATGAGGTGGTTTCGGTGAACAAATCATCCGTTCCCTCTAGATCGCCATACACTTCATCCGTAGAAATATGATGAAAACGGAATGCCGATTGGCGCGCTTCATCTAAGCCCGACCAATATTGACGGGCCGCTTCGAGCAGATGGTAAGTGCCCATCACGTTGGTCTCAATAAAAGCAGCAGGACCATCAATAGAGCGATCGACATGAGACTCGGCGGCCAAATGCATCACCCTATCGGGTTGATGCTCTGAAAACACGCGATCTAGTTCAGCTCGGTCACAGATATCTACTTGCTCAAAATAGTAACGTTCACTCTCTGAGACATCAACCAGTGATTCTAGATTCCCTGCGTAGGTCAGTTTATCTAAATTGATAACGGTATCTTGGGTGTCACGAATGATATGTCGGACAACAGCTGACCCAATGAAGCCTGCTCCACCGGTTACTAATATTTTCATTACAAATGTTACCTACGTTAATTTTTGTGCCATCAGATACACATGAATACTTTATGATTATTGTAGTTTATAGACTCACTCGAGCATCGTTAGACTCAAGAAGGCTTACTTAGAGCAATCAATATAAAATGATAAAAAACTCAATTAAGATTGAGAAGCATAACCGTCCTGAAAATGTTCAAAATCGGATTCTTGCCAAATAATCTGTCGCTTTAAACGCTCTTTATTAAATGAACGCAGAAGTCTATTTAGATTTTGATGCTTCCAGTCACCAGAAGTTTCAAAACGACACTTATCAAAATCGATAATCCATACCTTATCTTTGTCGTCGATCAAGATATTGTGGATATTCAAATCGGTATGGTTAACGCCAACCTGATGCATCTTGGCAATTTCTTGCCCTATTTTCTGATACATTTCTACCGATAAAGACTGTTCTTGCAAGATACTAACCAGATCTCTGGCGTTTGGGATTCGCTCACTTAATAAATCAGCTTGATAGAAGAGTCCTGACTTTACGGCTCTTGCTGCAATAGGACGAGGAACGTGCACCCCAGCCTCAATTAGCGCCAACAAAAGCTGAAACTCTTGCGCACAACGGGTGTTATCCCAGCCAGAGAACCAATAATGATCGTTAACTAACTTCCCAAACAAACCGCCACGACGGTAATGACGTAGTGCCGCTTGCATGCTCTCTAGTTGGATAAACCATGTCGTGCCTCGCCCCGTCGCACTGCCAACCACCTTGTCGGAGGACTGCCAGTATTCCGCATCAAATATCGGTTGGCTAGGGTCTGTAATGATCTCGTCATCAAACCAGATCACTTGGTTGTTGTTTTTATACTGTTGAGTCATACGCTCACCCTCTAGCCTAAATACCGGCTGGCTAATATATACAACCAAGTAAATGCAGCAAACGCCAAAGCAACCATAACGGCAGCAGAGCCTATATCTTTAGCTCGACCACTGAGTTCATGCCGTTCAATACCGATACGATCCACTACCGCCTCAATCGCTGAGTTTACAAGCTCTACAATCAAGACTAATACCACGACCCCGATCATTAAGATACGCTCAACCATGCCGACATCCACTAGCCAAGCCAAAATCACGGCGATACTCAACAGAGCCAACTCTTGTCGAATGGCAGCTTCATGCTTAAAAGCCGCTTTTAATCCTTGGATCGAATAACCCGTCGCTTTAACGATGCGCTTTAGTCCGGTATTACCCGGCTTGCCAGATTCTTGCGATTGATGTGGTGTTGTCTTTGACATTGCAGAACACTTATCAGTACTTAGCTATATTCGAGCCGTGTATTTTACATTTATTGGGGATGTCTGCATAATTTACCTGCCTCTATTCATCGAATCAGACAATAATTATGTTCACTTCTGCCCCATCGTCACTATGCGTCTTGCGTTTGTCCGCTATCGGAGACGTTTGCAATACTATCGCCAGCATTCAAGCTATTCAGAAACACTGGCCTTCGACCCAGATTACTTGGATAACGGGTAAACTTGAAGCCCAGTTATTAGCCGCCATCGATGGTGTAGAAGTGATTGTTTTTGATAAAAAAGCGGGACTTGATGGCTACAAATCACTTTGGCGACAGCTGAAAGGCAGAGAGTTTGATGCGCTATTGCATATGCAGTACGCGATTCGAGCGAGTGTCGCAACGTTGGGCATTAAAGCAAAATACAAACTTGGTTTCTCTTCTGATAGAAGCCAGGACTTTCAAACACTATTTACCAATGTCAAAGTGCCTTCCCCGCAATCTCTGCATGTCGCAGATGGCTTAATGGCCTTTGCCCATCAAATTGGGGTACCAAAGGCAGGACTAGACTGGGTACTTTCTTATTCAGACCACGACCAAGCTTGGGCAGAGTCTCATATTTCTCGTAGTAAACCTAACCTGCTGATTGTGCCTGGTGCGAGCAAAGCTTATAAAAACTGGAACGCGGAAGGTTATGTGGATGTGATTCATCACGCCAGAGCAAAAGGCTGGAACGTGATTCTGGCAGGCAGCTCTGCTCAGGTAGAATTGGATCTGGCAGAAGCCATTCAATCTCGCTTGGAAGAACCGTGTCTAAATTTAGTTGGACAAAGTTCAATTCTGCAAATGCTTGCGTTAATAGATAAGGTTGAAATGGTCATCGCCCCCGATACCGGACCAGCACACATGGCGAATGCCATGAAAACGCCAATCATCGGGCTCTATGCACACCATAATCCGCTGCGAGTGGGACCTTACCGTTATCTAAAATACGTTGTCTCAGTGTATGAAGAAACGATCTTTGCGGAAACAGGTAAAAACAGTCACGAGTTAAGCTGGCGAACTCGCGCTAAAGATGAAACGGCAATGAGCCGCATTACCAGCACTCAAGTAATGAGCATGTTCGATCAAGTCTTAGAAGATTTGTATCCTCAATACCAGTAAACTTACTGTCTTGATTTGTTAAGAAGGAAATGACCTTGTCCAAACCAACCTTAGCCGTTGCCTTAATTGTAAAAAATGAAGAGAAGCACTTACAAGCTTGTCTAAACACAGTAAAAGATTGGGTCGATGAGATTGTCCTTCTAGACTCGGGCAGCACTGATCGCACTGAAGAAATCGCCCGACAATACACAGATAAGTTTTACACCAACCTAGATTGGCCAGGATTCGGTAAACAGCGCCAACTGGCGCAGCAATACGTTACGGCAGACTACGTTTTGTGGCTTGATGCGGACGAACAAGTCACTCCAGAGCTAAAAGAAAGTATCTTACACGCGGTATCAGCCAATAAGCCGAACGTTTTATACAAACTTAATCGACTAAGCTCAGCGTTTGGTAAGTTCATCTACCATTCTGGTTGGTCTCCAGACTGGATTGTGCGCTTATATCGCACCGAATATACACAATATAATGATTCGCTCGTTCATGAAAAAGTTGATGAGAAAAACTATCAAACTGAAAAACTGGATGGTCGACTGCATCACTACACTTACGAGCACCTTCATCATTACATCAATAAAACCACTGGCTACCTCAAGGCCTGGACGGATGAACGTGAAGGTAAAAAGAAAGCGGGTTTAACGACCGCTATCGTTCACGCTCTTGCTAGCTTTTTGAAGATGTATGTTCTCAAACGAGGCTTCCTTGATGGCAAGCATGGCTTCATTCTAGCTTGGCTAAGCATGCACTCTACTTTTGTAAAATATATCGATCTCTACTTACGTGAACAGGCAAAAAAATCATGAAAACGACTTTAATTATCACCACTTACAACTGGAAAGAAGCATTAAAAGCGGTGTTAGAAAGCGTGAAACGTCAAACCGTTTTGCCTGACGAAGTAATTGTTGCAGATGATGGCTCTCGAGACGATACCAAAGCAATGGTTGACCAAATGCGTGAAGGTTTTCCGGTTCCACTGATTCATAGTTGGCACGAGGATAATGGCTTTCAGCTTTCAATGAGCCGCAACCGTGCGATCGCCAAAGCATCAGGTGACTACCTCATCATGATTGATGGCGACATGGTGCTGTCCCAAACGTTTATTGAATCACATAAGCAAGTCGCAAAACCAAATTGGTTTGTGCAGGGTGGACGTGTGTTAACGGATGAAAGCTGCAGCAAGGCCATCATGGAAAACGGCTTAGTGCCTTCCATTTTCAGCAAAGGCATTCGCAATCGTAAAAACTGCATCACCAACGCCTTGCTATCGAAATGGTTCTCTTACGAGCGGAATAACGATAAAGCCACTCGCGGTTGCAACATGGCATTTTGGCGACAAGATGTCATCGAGGTGAATGGCTTCAACCAAGATTTTGTTGGATGGGGACGCGAAGACAGCGAGTTTGTTCATCGCATGTTGAATGCGGGTAAGTCACGTCTTTACCTAAAATTCGCAGGTGTAGGCTACCACTTGTACCACGTAGAAAACTCTCGTGCGTCACTCGGACAAAATGATGAGATTTTAGAGAACACCATTAAAAACAAGCTTAAACGCTGTGAGAATGGTGTTGATCAATTTCTAGAAGCTTAAGATTATAAAAAAGGGGCGTTTCGCCCCTTTTTTATTGTTGCTGAGATAAAGCGAAGTACTTATCGGCAACCATCAATGAGATCAAACGCTCTTTACGTTTATCTTTGAACTGCTCAACCCACTGGTGCGCATTTTCAATGATCGCTAATGCTTCTTGCTCATTCGCTAGGTAATAATCCATCTTTTCGGGTAAATCCGAATAGTCATCCTTCACTTCAACATAGTGGACGCCTGCCTCTAACTTACCTTCCATAAACCAAGTCTCATATTTTGGCTTTGACATAATAACCAAGGAGTTAGACGACATAGCCCACTTAAGGTTGGTGGCCACATCATTGCCTTCTATACAGAGCAAAAACTTATACTGCAGTTGCTCTTCAATACTCATAAAGCCCTTTTCCCATGGTTTCCCTTCTACCGGGCGGGTCTGGCCAATATTGCATTGCGGATGGTTGTAAAACGCATGAATCACCTTTTTACGATGCGGCTGAAAACCCACGCCGCGCCACGCTACCATGTCCTTTTTATCTTGATAGCGAACAGGATCATCAATAAATTTAAAATGACGAACTTGATTAAGTTTCAACACCACTGAATTTTGGTTGTTACCAAAAATAGGGCGGCTTTTTATAAAGCTCGGTACATTGGGGATGTGTGTAACATCGCCGTTGATGTAGTTAAACGCAAAACTGGAAGGGAAATAGCGTACAACTTGGCGAAGATCGAAAAAATACGTCCAGCCTTTCGTTTTTTTGAATGTATCGATGGTCGAGTAACTTTGTTCTCGGCTATCAACTGAAAACGGCGTTTCACACTTATTGTAATAGTTCACCCGCTCAATACAGCGTTGCTGCTCTGCTTCGGTCAGATTCGAAAGTAAACGCTTGGCTTGTGCTCGATATACAAAGCGAGGGATAAGTATCGAGAGAGCGTTTGAGAAATAATAAGGGAACTTACTGTCTTTCATTGAGTTTTTCCCCAATCGCGATGGCTACTGGCTTGGGAACGAATTGTTCGATACTTCCGCCATGAATCGCTACTTCTCTCACGATAGTCGACGATAAAAACGCAAACTCTTCTTCAGGAGTTAAAAATACGCTCTCGATTCCTGGTAATAGCTTTCGGTACATGTTGGTCAGTCCAAACTCGTATTCAAAGTCTACCGTTGTTCGTAAACCACGAATAAGAACCTTAGCTTTCTCATTTCTCGCGAAATCCACTAATAACCCGGAGAACCCCTTTACCGTCACACCAGGTAAATGCGCTACAACGTCCTGCATCAGTGCAACGCGCTCTTCCAATGAAAACATAGTGTTCTTCGATGGGCTTGCGGCTACGCCAATCACAACCTCATCAAACATTTCGTGAGTACGTTCTATTAGATTGAGGTGACCATTAGTCACTGGATCAAAAGTGCCCGGATAAATGACTTTCATATAATTTACTAAGTTATTCGAAACTGATTGAATTATTGAGGCTCGAGCGCAAGATTACAACAACTTAAGCTCGATAATAGCTCGACTTACTTCTGACACTCACTACAAAAGAAGGTATTACGCTGGCCAATCTTTAGCTCTTGAAGTCGTTCGCCGCACTCTGGGCATGGCTCTCCGGCTTTTCCGTAAACTAGTAACTCTTGTGCAAAGTAACCCGGCTTTCCATCGGCTTGCGCAAAGTCTTTCAGCGTAGTCCCACCTTGCGTAATGGCAATCTCAAGTGTCATTTTGATATTTTCAACAAGTAACCCCCACTCTTGAGAAGTCAACTTACCTGCGGGCCTTGAAGGGTGAATTCGAGACTTAAACAACGACTCATTCGCGTAGATGTTCCCAACACCAACCACGACTTTGTTGTCCATGATGAACTGCTTGACGGCGACACGCTTATTTTTAGCTTTCTCCGCTACATATTCCGCATTGAACTCTTCAGTTAAAGGCTCAGGCCCCATGTTTGCTAGCACAGCATGTGACTCGCCAGGAGCACACCACAGCCATGCCCCAAAACGACGCGGATCGTTATAACGCAGTATTTTTCCACTGCTTAGTTTGAGATCCACATGATCGTGCTTTGCTGGCGGAAAGTCAGCATCTAGGACACGTAAAGACCCAGACATGCCCAAGTGAACAATGGCTGTACCTGTGTTTGTCTCGATCAGTAAGTATTTCGCACGACGGCTAATCGCACGGATCACCTGCCCTTCCAATTTTTTAAGCTCTGTAGGAATATCCCAGCGCAATTTAGGCGTTCGAAAAGTAAACGACTGGATCGTTTGTCCAACCATGTGGGGGCTAATCCCCATACGGCTGACTTCAACTTCTGGCAACTCAGGCATTAGATTCTCCAATTCACCGGCTAATAGTTCTCGCTGCTAGCATAATCGAAAAGAAAAACGATAAATAGGGAAGCTTATTAGGGGTATAGGCGAAAAAAGGCTCTACTCTGGCATAAGGTAGTTTTCATCGACGGAGATAGCGACCCATTTGTCTTGCCAGGTTTTAAATAGCCAAAAATCAGGTAAACGAAAGAAAGTCACCCGCTGCGGCTCTTCGAGATCCTGATACCAAACTTCTACCGTTTCAGGTACCGCCAGGTTAGGTTCTAAATGATCGTACTGTTCTGAGGTGAGCTCGGTCCCTTCCAATGATTGCCAGCGTGATACAAGTTCACTGATCGGTGCATCAACTTTGATGTTGGATTGCCACCGTCCATCATGCAGCTCGAACTCCCAGCCACTATAGTACAAAGACTCCACCGTATAGTCGGAGCGAAGTACATTTGGGTAAGGGTCTGCTTGATCTGTTAATAGGTAAGTTTTGATCCACATCGGCGCATTTAAGATCACTATAAATGCGATAATGCCCAGAATAAGAATATTGTTCCATCGGCGGCGACGAGCCGGACTCACACGCATAACCATCTCTACTCTCTTATCGTTATGAGTAAATTACCAAAGAGTATTGAGCTTGACTAGAACAACGGTGTGCAAGTGTGTAGGGAAGTTGTAACTAAGCGGCAGAGAGCGATCAATCAAAAATTCGAGTATAGAGTCGGACCAGTAAAATAGCTTCAGCAGTACTTTACAATCCGATGACGTACTGAACACTTTATCTTCAGCACTTTTATTCAGGTAATAAAAAACCCAACTCGAAAGTTGGGTTTTTCAATTCATCAAAGAGACTGAAACCAATTATTTGATTTTTGCTTCTTTGTACATAACGTGCTGGCGAACTACTGGATCAAACTTTTTGATCTCAAATTTGCCTGGCATGTTACGCTTGTTCTTATCAGTTGTGTAGAAGTGGCCTGTACCTGCAGAAGATACTAGACGGATTTTCTCACGAACGCCTTTCTTTGCCATTGCTTATTTCCTCTTAAACGTTTTCGCCACGTGCACGCATGTCTGCAAGAACAGTATCAATACCTTTCTTGTCGATGATGCGCATACCTTTAGCAGATAGACGTAGTTTAACAAAACGTTTTTCGCTCTCTACCCAGAAACGATGAGTTTGTAGGTTCGGCAGAAAACGACGCTTAGTAGCATTTCGTGCGTGTGAACGGTTGTTACCCGTTACTGGACGCTTACCAGTTACTTGGCATACTCGTGACATGAATGTCTTCTCCAAAATCGTTTCAGCTCGATATCAACCTTGGTGGCCGAACCTCTCTATCTCTCGAAAAGAAGTTAGAGGTTAAGAACCGCTATGGAAAATCCATACAAGGCTATCAAAGGTCGCGCATTATACTAACTTGATATGCATTGCTCAAGACCCGAACAGATCCTTTTTACAGGTTTTCGTGATCTTTTTTTAGACAGCAGATTTTTTTAGCAGTCCAAGCTGAATTCAGTTAAAAATTTAGTGGCGTGGATGATAGCAGATTTTTAGCAACTAACAACCTAAAAAACGCACAGTTATATCCAGCCTCTTTCAGCAAAAGAGACACTTTCCCCATCTCCGATGACGAAATGGTCCAAAATACGAATATCCACCAATGCTAATGCGTCAATGAGACGCCTTGTAATCCTTCTGTCAGCTTGGCTCGGCTCAGCAACGCCTGAAGGATGATTGTGCGCCAAAATCAAAGCCGCCGCGTTATGATGCAGAGCACGCTTAACAACTTCTCTCGGATACACCGACGCTGCATCCAACGTTCCTTCAAATAAAATTTCATCTTTTATCACTCGGTGCTGGTTATCGAGAAAAAGAATATAAAAAGCCTCTCTTTGCCGATCCCTTAAAATAGAAGACAGATATAACTTAGTTTGGTCGGGGCTGGTTAAGGCATCACCACGCTTTAGCGTCTCCGCCAAGTAACGTTGTGTCATTTCTAGTACCGCTTGCAACTGAACATACTTGGCTTGCCCTAATCCTTTGTGACGACAAAACTCTTCTTCTGATGCTGAAAATAGTTGTCTGAGCGAACCAAAGTCTTGAATAAGGAAGTCTGCAAGCTCAATCACGTTCATTCCGCGGGTGCCTGTGCGCAAGAAGATGGCCAGCAGTTCGGCATCGGTCAAAGCTTGCGGCCCTCGTTGCAGTAGCTTCTCTCTGGGCATGGACTCATTTGGCAAAGCTTTCAGTATCATCTGATGTCTCTTTATATGGAAAGTGTCCCTATTCCACAAAACAAAAAGCGAAAGTCGAGTATGACTTTCGCTTTCTTCGTACCATCAGTGCTTTCCATGCAACTTAACAGTTCATCAGAGTTTAAAGTTGCCAACCAAGCCGTGAATTTCCGTTCCAAACTGTGATAGCTGCGTGCTGATTGACTCGGCATGCTGCAACGTCTCATTAATGTTGTTCACGATCTGTTGAATAGCTACTAAGTTTTGGTTGATGTCTTCTGCAACCGCACTTTGTTCTTCTGCGGCAGACGCGGTTTGAATACCCATATCTCGAATTGTTCCGATAGAATGATGAACACCAGAAAGAGATTGCTGAATGAGCGCAGATTCTTCCGCCGTTTTGACACCTCGTTTTTGGCTCACCAACATCGTACTGACCGCTCTTGATACACCATTTTGTAGCTGCTTGAGCATGTCGCCAATTTCATGAGTACTATTTTGCGTACGACTGGCTAACGAGCGCACTTCATCCGCAACGACGGCAAACCCTCGACCTTGCTCACCGGCTCTAGCCGCTTCAATCGCCGCATTTAGGGCCAACAAATTCGTTTGCTCGGCTATCTCGCCAATCACATCCAGCACTTTGGTTATTTTTTCGGTCTGTAAACTCAAATCAGAAATTGCATCTGACGTGCTGTCTATCTCCGTCACGAGTTCGGTAATGCCTTCTATTGCTTGCTCTACCTCATGCTGAGCGGCGGTGACTTGACTGTTGGCATCGTCAATTGCCTGCGCGGTCGCATTGGTATTGCTGGCTACTTCTTTGGCAGTCATGCTCATTTGCGTCACTGCCGTCACAACTTTGTCCGTCTCTAAACAGTGATCCTGCATTTGACCGCTCGCTTGGCTGGTCTGAGTGTTCAGGCTTTGAGAAACGGTCTGTACTGTCGTCGCAGAGCGATGAATGTCCTGCATCAGTGGGTGCAGCTTATCCATAAACTCATTAAACGCGGCCGCCACTTCACCAACTTCATCCTGACTTTCGACTTTTAAACGAGCCGTTAAGTCACCGCCGCCTGCGGCAACATCTTTTAATGAAGCCGCGACATGTTGTAATGGCTGAATGCCTTTAGACACCACGATACTGGTGAGAACACTGGTAATGATCAATCCAATAGCGGAAATTAACACGGCAGATAATGTATGCTCTTTTAGCTCTTGAGTCTTTAACTCTCTGTGCATCGCAACTTGCTGGTCGATGTCATCAATATAAACGCCAGTACCTAAAACCCAGTCCCATTTCGATAGATATTCTGCATAGCCCAACTTAGGCGCTTGTGCGTCAATGGTCGGTTTGTGCCACGAGAAATAGAGGAACCCATCCCCTTTTTGAGAAGCGTCAATCAAGCCCGCAATAACTGCGACCCCATTTTCATCTTTTAAGTCGTAAAGGTTTTTACCCTCTAATGCAGGTTTGATGGCGTGCAACGTATTCACACCTTGAGAGTCGTAGGCAAAAAAGTAACCATCGCTTTCAAAGCGCATGGCTTTCAGAATTTCTTTTGCTGCCTCTTTATTACTTCCATTTACATCCGCGTCGTATAACGGTTTTATCGCCGTCACGCCCATCATCATGTAGGCTTGTAACTCTTTCTTTTTCGTTTCGATGAGCTCTTGCCTGTCTCTTGCTAGCTCCGCTTCCAAACTTTTACTGCTGTTGATGTAATACACCACTGAGATCAACGTAGTGATCAACAACAGCGGAATTAGGGTTATCAGCAGCAATTTGTTTCGACTTTTCAACACCATGGTTTCCACTACCTCTTTTTCTTTTCAGACTTGCAAACTCCGCGCAACTTGTCTGTGAGGTAGGCGAGAATTTTCCCTTCCTCGGTCAGATTAATACTCTGGAGTTTGATGTGAATTATCTTCTCGTTATATATGCTCGGGCGGTCAGACTTTGAATTGTGTTAAAATCCGGTCATCAAATTGGAGATCTCACATGCAAACACTAGCAGGAAAGAAAATTCTACTCGGCATCAGTGGCGGTATTGCCGCGTATAAATGTGCGGAGCTAACCCGTCGCCTCATAGAGAGAGGAGCGCAAGTTCAAGTTGTAATGACGAAAGCCGCAAAAGAGTTCATTACCCCTTTAACCATGCAAGCCGTTTCGGGCCGTCCTGTCTCGGACAGTTTACTAGACCCAGCAGCGGAAGCCTCTATGGGCCATATTGAATTGGCCAAATGGGCAGATTTAGTGCTATTAGCGCCCGCGACCGCGGACTTAATCGCGCGCATGTCCGCAGGCATGGGGAACGATTTACTTACTACGCTCGTGCTCGCGACGGATTCCCCTGTTGCTGTTTCTCCTGCGATGAATCAACAGATGTATCGCAATATCGCAACCCAAGAGAACATCGCTACGTTAGCGCGTCGTGGTATGCACATCTGGGGCCCTGCGGCAGGAGAGCAAGCCTGTGGTGATGTAGGACCAGGTCGAATGCTGGAACCAATGCAGCTAGTACAGCTATGTGAACAGTTCTTTCAACCAAAATTGCTAGAAGGTAGGTCGATACTCATTACCGCCGGACCAACTCGCGAAGCGATTGATCCAGTGCGTTACATTACTAACCATAGCTCCGGGAAAATGGGCTATGCATTGGCGAGCGCCGCAGCGCAGATGGGAGCAAAAGTCACCCTCGTGAGCGGTCCTGTCAGTTTAAATACGCCCGTAGGTGTTGAGCGCATAAATGTTTCCAGTGCACAAGAGATGCACGAAGCCGTTATGACACATGCAAACCAGCATGATGCCTTTATTAGCTGCGCTGCCGTTGCCGACTACCGCCCACAAACGATCGCGTCTCAAAAGTTGAAAAAGACAGAAGACAACGACGAAATGGTCATTAATATGGTTAAAAATCCTGATATTGTTGCATCTGTGGCAGCAATGACGGAGAAGCGTCCGTTTACCGTCGGTTTTGCGGCTGAAACCAATGATGTAGAGACCTATGCTCGAGGCAAGTTAACAAAGAAAAACCTCGATATGATCTGTGCAAACGACGTTTCGGTTGCAGGGCAAGGATTTAACAGCAACGACAACGCAATTACCCTTTACTGGCCTGAAGGTGAACTTGCGCTCGCTTTGGAATCAAAAGAAGCATTGAGCTTTAAAATTCTCGAAAAAATGCATCAATTGATGTAACTAACGTTTGAAAACCCTGCCAATTTTTTACAAAAGCTGGCATAAATTTGGTACAAAAATGACAACTAAGGGTGTTAAATCTCCCATTCCACCCTTAGTGGTCTAGTTTGAGGCGAAATAGCGTCTTATAATCCCCTCCGCTCAACTTTGTATTTTGAAAGGAAGTAACTAATGGCCGGCAGTAAAAAATCCAACCGTCGTGAAGAAATCTTACAAGCATTGGCAGAAATGCTTGAATCAACAGATGGCGCTTCACGCATTACTACGGCAAAACTGGCCAAGCAAGTCGGCGTTTCAGAAGCCGCGCTGTATCGTCATTTCCCAAGTAAAGCGCGCATGTTCGAAGGGTTGATTGAGTTCATTGAAGAAGCCTTGATGACACGTATCAACCGTATTCTAGACGACGAAAAAGATACACTAGAGCGTATTCGTATGGTGATGCACCTTATTTTGGCGTTCTCTGAACGTAACCCAGGTCTGACACGCATTTTGTCGGGTCATGCTCTAATGTTTGAAAATGAACGTCTACGTGAACGCATCAATCAACTCTTTGAGCGTATAGAAACACAATTGCGCCAAATCCTGCGTGAACGTAAGATTCGTGAAGGGAAGTCTTTCCCTGTCGAAGAGCGCATCCTAGCCGCGCAAATTCTGGGACAAGTTGAGGGGAGCCTAAACCGCTTTGTGCGTAGCGACTTTAAATACCAGCCGACTGCAAACTTTGACGAGTACTGGGCGCTTTTGAGTGCACAAATAAAGTAAAAGACTATGAGTAAAGACAAATACACGCAGCCCGAGTTTTCTCTTTCACTTCTTCACCCTCGTAACTGGGGCGTATGGCTTGGTTTTGGTCTGTTGGCCATCCTCGTCAATATTCTTCCTTATCGGCTGCTGCTTTCATTAGGTCGTTCACTCGGCAAACTTGGCATGCGCTACGGTAAAAAGCGTGTCCACGTTGCTCAGCGTAACTTAGAATTGGCCTTTCCAGACAAAACACCTGAAGAGATTCAACATATTGTTGAAGAGAACTTCAAAAATACCGGTATGGCACTGATAGAAACCGGAATCACTTGGTTCTGGCCGACTTGGCGCTTTAAAAACCTGATCGTCGAGAAAGATCTCGGCGCACTGCGTGAAAAAGCCAAAGAAGGTAAAGGCGTCCTACTTTGTTGTGTCCATGCTCTTAATCTAGAGATCACTGCGCGTGCTTTCGCCGTGTTAGGCGTGGCCGGGTACGGCGCGTTTCGTCCGCATAATAATCCTGCTTATAACTTTATCCAGTATTGGGGACGGACACATAACGGCAATAAACTGATTGATCGTAAAGATGTAAAAAAGATGATTCGTGTTTTACGCAGCGGTGAGCGTCTGTTCTATTTACCGGATCACGATTACGGTCGCAAAAAATCAGTATTTGTGCCCTTCTTTGCCGTAGACGATGCGTGTACGACAACAGGCACGAGCATTCTGGCGTATACCTCAAAATGTGCGATCATCCCAGGCTCAGGGTTTCGCAATGACGAAGGAAAATACGACATCATCGCCGATAAGTGCATTGAAGCCGATTATCCACAAAAAGACGAAGTCGCCGCTGCCGCTTATATGAACAAGTATGTGGAAGAAGTCATTCTACGCGCTCCAGAGCAATGGATGTGGCTCCATAAACGCTATAAAACCATGCAAGATGAGCATGTCGAGAAAGGCATTCGCTATAAGTAAGTGGTCACGGCGATAAATCCAAAAACAAAAAAGGGCAGATGAATATCCATCTGCCCTTTTTACTTTTTCAGAAAAAGTAACCAATTAAATGCCGTATTCTGCGCGGTATGCTTTGACTGCTTCTAGATGCTCTTTGTCTGTGCCTTTCTCTTCAAGGAAAGTCACAAGGTCAGTCAGGCTAACGATTGAGATGATTGCACAACCAAAGTCACGCTCCACTTCTTGGATCGCAGACAACTCACCTTTGCCTTTTTCTTGGCGGTCAATCGCAACCAACACACCAGCAAGGTCTGCGCCATTTGCTTGAATGATTTCCATCGATTCACGAATCGCAGTACCTGCTGTGATTACGTCATCTACTAGCATGATACGGCCTTTAAGCGCAGAGCCTACAAGGTTACCGCCTTCGCCGTGATCTTTCGCTTCTTTACGGTTGAAGCAGTAAGGCGTGTCGACGTCATGATGATCCGCCAGCGCGACTGCTGTTGTCGTCGCGATTGGGATACCTTTGTACGCCGGGCCAAACAGCACATCAAACTCAATGCCTGAATCAGCGAGCGCGGCTGCGTAAAAACGACCAAGACGCGCTAGGTCACGACCAGTATTGAAAAGACCAGCGTTAAAGAAGTACGGGCTTTTACGGCCAGATTTCAAAGTAAACTCACCAAACTTAAGAACTTCTTTCTCAAGTGCAAACTCAATAAATTCACGCTGGTATGCTTTCATTATTTTCTCTCTATGTCCTTGGTTTCTTGTGTCTCTTCTCGACAATCATTCATTTCTCTATTGTCGAGATAAAAAAATAGCCCCCATAATGGGAGCTATCTAAATCAATTGGCTAACGCCGCCTTCTGCGCTGCGACAATTTCCGTAATGCCGACTTTCGCCGACTCGAGCAATGCCATCAGCTGTTCGTGACTGAACGGTTCACCTTCTGCGGTGCCCTGAATTTCAATCATCTTGCCTTCTTCGGTCATTACTACGTTCATGTCTGTGTCTGCCGCTGAATCTTCAACGTATTCAAGATCACACAATACTTCGTCGCCTAGTAAGCCGACAGAAACTGCCGCTACGTGGCCTTTCATTGGGTTTGCTTTTAGCTTGCCGCTATCTACTAGGTGTTGGAACGCATCGGCCATTGCAACACTTGCGCCGCTGATAGATGCAGTGCGAGTGCCGCCGTCTGCTTGGATAACGTCACAGTCAACGGTGATCATGAACTCACCCATGGCTTTTAGATCGACAACAGCACGTAGGCTTCGCGCGATAAGACGCTGAATTTCCATCGTACGGCCGCCTTGTTTGCCACTTGCCGCCTCACGACGAGTACGAGAATGTGTTGCTCGAGGTAGCATGCCGTATTCAGCTGTAACCCAGCCTTTACCTTGACCTTTTAGCCAACGTGGCACAGATTCTTCGACGGTCGCATTACACAACACTTTGGTGTTACCGAACTCAACTAGCACTGACCCTTCAGCGTAAGCTGTGTAGTTACGAGTAATTTTGATAGGGCGAACTTGATCCGCCTTGCGATCGTTTGGACGCATGGGCATCTACCTTAAATATGAGGAGAAGACGATTTGGTTGGGCGAAGATTATAACGGAATCGATTCCGGATTCATAGGTTACGCCGCTGGCACAACATAAACAATCCATACATCCCGCGCACCTATCGACGCAGCATGATACACTCTTGAAGTAATTTTCAAAAAATGAAGACAGGAAAATTCGATGATTTACAGTATGACAGCGTATGCACGCAAAGAAGTAAAAGGCGATTGGGGCTCTGCGGTATGGGAAATCCGCAGCGTGAACCAGCGTTATTTAGAAACATACTTCCGCATGCCAGAGCAATTTCGCGGGTTAGAGCCCGTTTTACGTGAGCGCTTTCGTAAGCGCTTAGCGCGAGGCAAAGTAGAATGTAATCTGCGTTTTGAAGCAAACCCTGCCGCAAAAGGTGAGCTTAGCATCAATGAAGCGCTTGCTAGCCAGGTAATTAAAGCCGCTGAACAAGTCATGCACATGACTGGTGAACTGAGCCGAATCAATCCATTTCAAGTCATGCAATGGCCGGGGGTAATGGAAACGCCAGAGCAAGACATGGATGCAGTAAATAAAGTGCTACTAGAAGCGTTTGATGGCGCAATGGATGAATTTATTGAAGCGCGCGCTCGTGAAGGCGAGAACATGAAAGCGCTGATTGAACAGCGTTTAGACGCCATCTCTGCAGAAGTCGTAAAAGTGCGTGCCCGCATGCCAGAAATTTTAGAATGGCAACGTGAGCGACTATTCTCGAAGTTCGAAGACGCTAAAGTGGAACTGGATCCATCTCGTATCGAGCAAGAGTTGATTTTGCTAGCGCAAAAATCGGATGTTGCTGAAGAGCTCGATCGCTTGGACTCTCACGTAAAAGAAACCACAAACATTCTGAAAAAAGGTGGCGCAGTGGGTCGCCGTCTAGATTTTATGATGCAAGAGTTCAACCGTGAATCAAACACGCTAGCGTCGAAATCCATCAGCACCGACATCACCGCATCGGGCGTTGAACTGAAAGTTCTAATTGAACAGATGCGTGAGCAGATCCAAAATATCGAATAGTTTTTTCACCCGTCCAAGAATGTCTTAAAAGCCCTGTTATTTGCTTGTAAATACAGGGCTTTTTTATTTCCCCCGCCCAAATCGGTTTGCAGACGTCCGTTACCAACTGCCTGTTTAGTGGTGGGCAGAATGGTGGGCAGTCCCCTCATTTTTGCTCAATAAGCATTTTGCGGTGAGCAAATTGGTGGGCAGTAAGTTACCCAATTTTCGCATTTAACTCGCCACCACAACAGGTTAGCTGCTGATTCAATAAGCAAATCGGTGGTGGGCAGCCATTATTGCCCCCTCCATTATTTCAGCAACTATGGAGTAAACATGGGAAAACTCACAGCAAAACAGGTTATTGCATACAGCAAAGCCGACCCAAAAAAATATTCAGATGGTGAAGGTCTATACTTTTGCGTCCGCAAACAAGGCTCGCCTTATTGGATGATTCGCTACACCACAGCCAAAGCAAGACGAGAAGCAACCTTGGGGCAATTTCCTTTAATGTCGTTGGCAGACGCCAGAATTGCCGCCGCATACTTTCGAAAGGAAGTACGTGACGGCATAGATCCTCTTCTAGAAAAACAGAAAATCGAGTTACCTGACATTGAAACCGTGGATCAACTGTTCCATGACTGGTATCGAACCGATCTGAGTAGACGACTAAAGCATCCCAAGATTCCGTATCGGGTTTACACCAAAGACATAAGCCCTGTCATTGGCATTAAGTGTATTGCTGAGGTGACCGCACGAGACGTGCGCGAAGTATTAGAACGCATTCGAGAAAGTAACCGCCCTACCATTGCCAACGACACCTTGATGTACATGAAGCAGTTGTTTCGACATGCGATTAAACTCGATTTAACGCTGAATAACCCCGCCGCAGCGTTTACCGTGGACGATGCCGGTGGCGTGGAGTCCAGTAAAGACAGGATGCTCAGCAAAGAGGAAATTCACTACGCCTTTAGCGTGTTTCATACCCATATCAATAGCTTTGGCCGCGATAACTACCTCGCTTGCTGCCTGTTTTTGGTGTTGGGCGTGCGTAAAAGCGAACTGTGCGAAGCCATGTGGCGTGAAATGGATTTAACCACGGGCGTATGGGACCTACCCAAGGAACGCAGCAAAACTGGCGTGCCGATAAGCATTCCCTTACCGCGCCAAGCCATTGCCTGGTTTAACGAGCTGCAAATCCGCGCTTGTGGCTCGCCTTATGTTTTCCCAGCCAGACGAGCAAGCCATCGTCCACATATGGGGCCAGATACGCTGAACCGCGCCATTTCTAAACTCTTTGGTCGCGAGCCAGGGCGCAAAAAACAGCCTCCCAATAAAATGGGCAAACTTGAACACTTCACCGTACACGATCTGCGCCGCACCTTTCGCAGCCTTGCCGCCTCTTTGGGCATTGCAGGCAATGTGGCCGAACGCTGTCTTAACCATAAGCTAAAAGGCGTTGAGGGTATCTACGACCGCCACGATTACTTTGAAGAGCGCCGTATTGCCCATCAAACCGTGGCTGATGTGGTTGAACCGCTAGTGAACTTTGAGCCACATTCGCAACAGCACGCAGGAGGGCATTAACATGCAATTTATGATGCGACTCGCCCCATTACCTTTCCAATAGCCGTGCTGGCAGGGCTTGGCTGGTGTATTGGCATTGCCCTACTCGAACAGTCTCATGGTATAGGCTACGCACTTACTCGGCATTGCCTGATGGTATTCGTGGTACTCGCTCCTTGGCTAATGCTAAAACTCATGTTCTACGTGATTGTCAGTTTAGGACGCAAACTGGGGCTCATCCCGCCTCCACGTCCAACGCACAGCTTGGGGTATGAAGAATCACTCTATTGGTTCAGAGTCTTGGCCTTCTTCGATGGCAAACGCAGCCGCATGCCGAAAAGGCCTATCAGGCGAAACTAACAAGCCCCCATTTGCTCACTTACCGTGGGCAGTTGGGACAATGGGGCAACACTTGATATGCCGAGCTTTAGAGGGTGAATAAGAGGAAATTACACTGCCCCAAGGAATGGGGCAATTGAGGGTCGTGCCAACAACTCCTTTCAGTCAATCAAACTACAAATTTGCAAAAGTCCCAATATGGGACTAGCATCTGTTTATGAGAATTATCGCACTATCAACCTTAAAAACATTTTGGGAAGACAGCCCAGAATACATTGACGCTAAAGAGCCTACTTTAGCGTGGTATAGGCATGTATTAAACGCTAATTGGGGATCACCGGCGGATGTGAAACAGGATTTTAGAAATGCCAGCATCCTCAGAGATGGGCGTGTCGTGTTTAACATTGCCGGTAATAAATACCGGTTAGTTGTTTGGATCAATTATGCCTACAAAGTGGTTTACATACGGTTTATCGGCAGCCATGCGCAATACGAAAAATTCGTCGGGAACGAATTTTCATGAGCAACGCGAGCCCGAAGGGTGAGGCTCATGGACGAGCCGAATAAAAAATTGATGTGCAAACGATTTGAAGCCAAAAGGTAGTAACAAGAGGTAAATATAATGGACATCAGACCTATTAAAACAGATGCCGACTACCGCGCGGCATTAAACGATATCGAAAACCTAATGATGGCGGAGCCTGATGCCGTCGAAGGTGAAAAGCTGGACATTTTGGTTACGTTAGTTGAAGCCTACGAAGCAAAGCATTTTCCAATGGATTTGCCAGACCCTGTTGAGGCAATAAAGTTTGAGATGGAGCGCAAAGGCTTAACGGTTAAAGATCTTGAACCCATGATAGGTAAAAGCAATCGTGTTTATGAAATCCTAAACCATAAGCGATCACTCACGCTAAAAATGATTTGGAAACTTCATGAAGGGCTAGGTATTCCAGCAGAGTCGCTCATCAAACCGCCGCAAGTTCGCGCTTCATAGCGCTGCGCATAAAAATTATGTTGTCATGAATGACGCTCGCTACCCAAATATTTCAGCTATTGATAACAGGCTAGCTGAGCTTGAAAACGAAAAGCAGCAGCTTCTCGCATTAAGAGAGGCTTTGCGTAGCGCTCAAAACGAGCGTTCAGTACAGACATTCACGCCAGAACAAAAAGTCGCCCTATTCAGACAACGATTTCGTGGAAGAGAGGATATCTTTGCCAATCGTTGGCAAAATCAACAGGGGCGCAGTGGCTATTCCGTAGCCTGTGATAATGAATGGGTAAACGGGGTTTGTAACAAGCCCCGCATTAAATGCCAAGACTGTTCACACCGAAAGTTTAGCGAACTAAACGAGCGCATTATTTACAGGCACCTTGCCGGTCATCAAGTGGTGGGGCTGTATCCCTTACTGAAAGATAATACGTGCTATTTGTTGGCAGCCGATTTTGACAAAGGCTGTTGGCAAGAAGAAGTCAAAGCAATGTCTAAAGCGTGCCAAGCGTTTGATATTCCACACGCGATAGAAATCTCGCGTTCTGGCAACGGAGCGCACTTATGGATCTTTTTTGACACCAACATCCCAGCTAACCAAGCTCGGGCACTTGGTTTCGCTTTGCTTGATAAGGCCATGGAAATATTTCCAAATCTATCGTTTGACTCCTATGACAGGCTATTTCCTAACCAAGATGTCCTTCCTGAAGGAGGGTTTAGCAATCTCATTGCGCTACCACTTCAAAAGGAGGCTCGCCTTTCAGGCCGTAGCTGCTTTGTTGACAATGACCTGAATTCGATTGACGATCAATGGCAGTACCTTGCTGAGCTTAAAACGCTCACGCAATCGAGTATTGTTCAACTCATAACAACCATTTCACCCAATACCCTATTACTGTCCGAACAAGGTCTAATAGACAACCGCCCTCCTTGGGAAATCACAGCCAAAGCCGCACCAATAAAATTAGAGTCTTTGCCGAAAACCGTGACCATTACCTTGGCCAACCATATCTACTTTTTGATGAGCGAGTTACCTGGGCCACTACTGGCAGGACTCAAGCGATTAGCGAGTTTTTCTAATCCTGTGTTTTTTAAAACACAAGCGTTACGCTTTTCAACCCATGGCATTCCAAGGTTTATTTCCTGTGCTCGTATTGAAAACGGTTATCTTGCACTACCGCGTGGCTGTCTCGATGACGCGATTGCTTTGCTACAAGAGCACAGTATTTCGCCACTGTTTGACGATAAGCGTGAAACCGGCAAACCATTATTAAAACTTACCCCTGAGTTCACTTTGCGAAAGAACCAGCGTGACGCAGTGGCCGCAATATCTAAACATGACTTCGGTATTTTGCATGCGCCGACCGCATTTGGAAAAACGGTTACTGCCATCGGCATGATCGTAAAACGCAAAGTAAATACCCTAATACTGGTTCATAGCCGACAACTGCTTGAACAGTGGCAAGAGCGATTACGCACGTTCCTACCCGACGTAAACATTGGCAGTATAGGCGGGGGTAAAAGAAAGCCAAGTGGCATTATCGACATTGCCACCTACCAAAGCTTGGTTAATAAAAAAGACAACTCCATCACGCCTCTCATCCAAGACTACGGCCACATTATTGTTGATGAATGCCACCATCTGTCTGCGCCAAGGTTTGAAATGGTACTCAACGAGGTAAGAGCAAAATATGTATTGGGCCTAACAGCAACGCCAGAGCGACAAGATGGCCATCAGAAGATCATTTTTATGGCGGCAGGGCCCATTCGCTATAAAGTGAAACAAAGTCCTGATGAGCAATTTACTCAAACCGTGATGATTCATCAGCTCTACGATATACCGCCAACTGAGCTAATAAAAACAGATGTGCGCCCAAAAATAAGCGATGCCTACCGCTGGCTCGTCGATAACCAACAGCGCACTTCAAAAATTGTCTCAGACGCCTCTCAATGTGTTCAAAATGGCGGACACCCGCTAGTCCTTACAGAGCGCAGAGAGCACGCAGAGTACGTACACTCACGACTTACCGAGATGGGTATAAGCACTGTCGTACTCAAAGGCGCCATGAAAGCTGCCGAACGCAAGAATGCTGACAATCATCTGCAATCGGCTCAAGTTGTCGTCGCAACAGGAAAATATGTGGGTGAAGGGTTTGACCTACCAAGACTGGATACGTTGTTTTTGGCCATGCCAATCGCATGGAAAGGTACATTGGCCCAATATGCCGGTCGTATTCATCGTGAATCGGAAGGAAAAACACAAGTCACCATTCACGACTATGTAGACTGCGCCCTCCCTATGCTGCAACGCATGTTTAAAAAACGCGAGAAAAGCTACAAGGCAATGGGGTACGCCCTTGAGTACATTGATGGTAACAGTGACAAGCAACCTTCACTGAAGTTAGAAAACGTCCCTTCATCAAATACCAAGCCAAAATAAACAGCAGCACTTCATTAAACACTTCCCCATGCCTTTCCCCCCATACGCCAAAACCACTATCCGTTTGGCTTTTGGATCGAAACGCCAAACAGGGAAATCAGCCCATTTACTGTTTGGCGTCTCAATTAAAATCCAACGCTGCTAAGCCTTGCCGGTACTGGCACAAAGCAAGGTTTGGCACTTTTTGCACCCTAAACCAACCTCGAATCCAAAGTACAAACTGTTTGTTTTTTCTAACCCAGAATGCAAACGATCGTTTGGCGTCTCGATTTTTTTGCACTTGGCGAACGCAGCCAAACAGCGCTGTATTGGACTATGTATATCAAACAGTTAGCCGCGCACGGGTCATCATAAAAAACCGATTTGACTGGTTAGTTTGATGGCCATTTCTTTCATCTAATTCACCACTGAGTCTTCACCCGACGACTGAAAATAGACGGCATGACGAACCAACAAGGTGATAAGTGACGTGTTATGGGCAAGTGCTAACGATTTGGATAGAGAATGGATACAGCAGGTGGTCACTTTACTGGTTGGGCATGGCGCATTTACCCTCTACCCAGCATTAAGCCAGTGCGATAATGCAGCCGAACGCCTAACCCGCTGGCTGACCTATCAGTTACCGCGCGTTAAACAAGCGCACCTAGGCTGCCCGATTCACCAATGGCTAAATAGCATTGGCGCACAAGTGATCGTAGAAAAATGGCAAAGCCCCGAGCAATGGCCAAACCTCTATTGGCTACCTTTACCTGAGGTTGATGGCCACCCGCAAGGCGGCTTGGTTTTGTTACCGGCACATTTGTTACCGGTATATTTGGATTACACGAGCCAAACCAGAACATTACAAGCAAACACACCGGCCAACGCCTGTATTTTTTGGTGCATCACGCCTTTGTCTAAAACAGGAAAGCGCGCTACCTTGCACCCCAAACAGCAAAACCGCGCCTTTTGCCTGCCCAGTTCGCCAGAGCAAATGGGCAAATCATGTACGGGGTTATTACTGAGAGGTTTTAGAAAGGAGAGCCAAAAACGAAACGGCAACGTGATCAGCCACCAGATAAACCTAGCTCTACTGCACCACCTTTGTGGGCCGGAGAATGATGTGTGGTTGAAAGCGAATTTTGGTGCCATAACTCATTACGGTACCAAAAATTAGAAGCCTGAAAAACGAGTAACCCCTCACAGGGCGCTGTTCTGACGGGTAGCGGGAGGGGTGTTGTTGATGCGATTTTAATATCAAAAGCGCCAAATAGCTCGATATTATTTGATGTCGCTTTTTAGTTACTGTTTGCTAAATTGCACAGTTGGTAAAACAACCCTTGGCAAACGCAGTCGTTCACATTGAGTACTTAAGAACTCGCGCCAATAAGGCCAAACATGGTAGCTAGCATTTTTCAGTGCAAATTCATCAATCGATTCCTGCTCTAGTTCTGCTGCGACTTGGTATTCTGCAATAAAGTCTGCTTCAACAAAGGCTTTAATATCAGGATCGCCATTTTCCTTAGGATTCACCCAACGAGTCCCCAAACGGATATAAATGCGTACCAGATGGCCATCGCCATCAATATCGATCAATTCACTTCGAAGAACAACATGCATTTGTTGCACTAACAACGCTTCAAGTTCCGTGGATTTTGGGTCAAAGTCTTCAACACACTTAGCTTGGCACGATTTAACGTATACATCCTGTATCACTAAAGCATCAATAGCCTGTTGTAACGATTTTGATACTTTTTTAACCATAACACGCCTCTAGTTCGAGTTCGTGCGATGCAACAATTCTCGTCTTTCGAGCAGTAGATGAAAAATCCACTACAGCTACATTTTTCCAGCTGGTCTGGATATTACACTCAACACCCGCATCCAACATTAACTTATCTAAAGCAGCTGGCACTTCCGCCGCTAAACGGAGCAGTTTATCCATTGCGTCTGATTGCATCACATCGTCTGATTCGTACTTGGAAAACGCAACAGGGCCACCACCAAACACTTTTGCAGCATCAGCCTGTTTTAAGCCCCAGCGTTTACGCAAGACCTGGAGTTCATTACCCGTTAACAAGCCTTGCACCTGCTTTTTAAAAGCAATCATTGCACGCTTGTTAAAGCGAGCTTCAGCAGTACCAGCCTGTTCACTGCCGCAGCAATCACACACTGCATACTGGCTGTCAATTTGGCCTTGCTGACCTAAATGCTCAACTGTAACCCTCTCGGTATGGAGAGTTAATTGGCCCATCTCACAAATTGGACAAGTTTGACTATTCATCACATATCCTCAGCGCGACAAATGACAAGAAACCAGTAATAACAATTTACCTGTCTTGCCTATCGCAAATTTCACATAGTATTCGTAGCGCATTTCTTTATGCGCATACTCCACCCATTCATTTCTAAACAGCCGATAACTATCACATGCAGCCCAAGAAATAGCCTTATCAGTTTGACCAACTATGCACCATTCTGATTTTAGGTAACTTCCTGAACTCAGAGCGGCACAAACTAGCTGTTTAACATCATCAATATCGAATCCCATTGTCTGAACATCTTTTCTACAACGTTCAGTCAATAGCTTAGTGTTGTCACCAGCGGTTGGGAGCAATGCCTTAACCAACTCTGATGAATAAAGAGGCCCGTCTGCGATATAGATTCTGTCACTGCCAGCTTCATTAGGTGGCTGCTCATCAATATAGGCGCTTACATTTATCGCATTATTTACCATAATGGTAATTTAATCCAGTTAAAGTTGAACATTTAGCCTCACACCATTGCCGCTTCGTACACTTTTTCAACCTCGGTAAACTTAGTGACGCTCTCTAGGCGAGTTAAGGTTGTGAGTTTCATCGAGTTTTTCATTGGGCGATGTGGCACATTGGTCACTGGCGTTTGCAGTGATAGCGGTTTGCCAAGCTCAAATAAATAATACAAATCAGCAGAACCTGACTTCTTACCCGCTTGATCTTCGGTAATGGCGTAGCGTGGTAACACGGTGACTCGTTTAACCGGCCACAGTTTGTCAATTTGCTTGGATGAACTTTGAGTGTCTGAGGTAGACGCCAACGCTAAATAGCGAATTTCCTCGGCAATATGCTGCTTAAATTTCTGCAAAAACGTGCTTTGCGGCAGGTGATACCACTGCGCTGTACCTTGCTCAAATTGTTCAAAGTAGCCATTATCACGGCCGCGTTGCCCACCCAATGCCACTGTCATCTAGACTAGCCCACTGCCAACTTCGCGGCTTGTTGCCACATAAAGTGGGGCATAGGCTCTTTTAACTGCCAAGTAATACTCATCGGCTGTGACCCCGTATGCGATACATACTCCACTTCACCATAATTAACAAAACCCATAGTGCGGCCGTATTCATCTTTGCTTTGTTCACGAACAAATAAAAACAGTCGCTTACCCATTCTTTGATGCTGGATGTACTCCAAACCGCGCCCTTTGTCGGGCCTTGCACTGTTCTGTGACTGCCAGTGAAAGAGATGTTCGTTGATCGCGTAATCGTGATACATAGTGGTTGGCGAAAATTGCTTTTCATTTTTGTCTAAGGTGACAAACATCAGTTCAATATTCTGATCTTTCAACACAAATACCCCTTCGCGTGCTGGAGGTTTGCGCTCAAAAGTGGTCGCTCCAAATGCCACCAATATTTGCTCACGCGCATAACGTGCATGCAGCCTCAATGCGACCTCTGGCAAAGCCTGCATTGTTGGTTGCTCATGCTTGGTTTGTGCGAGTTGCCAATTCACAACATCCAGTAACTCTGCTTTTAACTCGCAAGCATTCAGTTTCGCTAAACTCTGTTCAATGGAATCAAAACCGCACTCTGGCCCTGTTTTTTGCCAAAAATCGTAATGACACATCAAGGCGTAACGATGGTCAGCATCTTCAATAACAAAGTTACTTTGACAAAGCTGTTTTAAGAAACTCAAATAGGCATGATCATCACAGGTCAAAATTCGGTTATGAATGGCCTTTCTGAGCATTTTCAACAGTTCTTCTTCAACTGATTTTTCGTTGATTTCATCTTTAGCTTGCTGAACTAGCTGCGACCAACTCCCTCGCTTATAAAGCTCATTCAAGTCGATGTGAGGATTTAAAGTTAAGAAATTCGACAATGTTAACGGCAGTGTGGAATGCTGAGGATATTGGCGGATCATCGCGACTAGGCGCTTCAACGTTAATGAAGCTTGACGAATATTGCTCAGTACCATTTCTTGCGTGCGCTTGCTTAACTCAATGCGACAACCGAGTGGCGCATGAGGGAAGCCTTGCTTGATTTCATCACTGATCGCGCGATGACTTTTACCGACTAAAGCTCTAAATTTATTGGCAAAGTCGTATTCAGGACGTGAATTACCAACAAAATCCATCACGGTACAACATTCTTTGCCTTCGGCTAAGCGCAAACCTCGGCCAAGCTGTTGCAAGAAAATAGTCAAACTTTCTGTTGGCCTTAAAAACAATAAGGTATCAACTTCGGGAATATCGACACCTTCGTTAAAAATATCGACCACGCAAAGCACGTTAATGCTGCCAGAACGAATCGCTTGCTGCTTTTGTTGCCGCTCTTGGCTGTTATCACTAGTCAACAAATCCGCTTTAACGCCTTTTAATAAGAGTTGCTCTGTCATGTACAGTGCATGTTCTTTGCTCACACAAAAGGCCAAAGCTTTCATTTTGCTAATATCGGTGATGATCTCCTGCATACTCAGCAAAATCTTATTAAAACGAACCTGGTTGTGGGTGTAAAGATGGGTCAGCTGAGCGATATCGTATCGCCCACGACTCCACGGGATAGTTCGAAGGTCAGTATCATCATCAATACCAAAATACTGAAATGGGCAAAGGTGACGACGATTAATAGCTTCCGGCAAACGGATCTCTGCCGCAATCACACCGCCAAAATCCGCTAGAATATCGCCACCATCATGGCGCTCTGGTGTAGCTGTAAGGCCGAGTAATATAGCAGGGGAAAAATGCTCCAGCACTGCGCGATAACTAGTCGCAGCAATATGATGCACCTCATCAATCACAATGTAGTCATAATAGTCAGCCGTTAGGTTAAGCTGTTCCAGCTGATTGTTCAGGGTTTGGATAGAAACAAACAGCTGCCGATAATGCTCTGGGGTATGCCCGCCAACCCACAACTCACCAAAAGCACTATTACGCAATACGCCACGATATGCCGCTCTGGCTTGTTTTAATATTTCTTCTCGGTGCGCGACAAACAGGAACTTAGCTTGCGGTTTTTCTTTGATAAAACGGGCAAAGTCAAAAGCTGAAATAAGGGTTTTTCCGGTACCCGTTGCCGCCACCACTAAATTACGAAAGCGCTGATGCACACTGCGTTCAACGGCCAATTGCTCCAATATGTCACTCTGATGCGGAAACGGCGAAATATCAAAGAAATGCGTAGGACTAGCCTCAAAATCTCCGCGCTGCTGGTTCAAGGCTTTTTTGAGCTTTTCGCTACTTGTTACATCGCCACTAAAGTGTTCAAAATCATGAGAAGCCCAATAGGTTTCAAAAGTGCTCAATGATTTATTGATAATGTGTGGGATTTCTTGCGAAGTAATTTTTAAATTCCATTCTAAGCCATTGGTTAGCGCTGAATGGGAAAGATTGGAAGAGCCGATATAACCAGTGTGATAACCCGTGTTGCGTAAAAATAGATAGCTCTTTGCATGTAACCGTTCACGCTCAGTGTTATAACTCAGCTTCACCTCGGTATTGGGTAAGTTCGCCAAATACTCAACCGCTTTCGCGTCAGTCGCCCCCATATATGAGGTAGTAATAATTTTTAGCTCGCGGCCGCTAGCAGTAAACTCTTCTAACTCTTTGCGAAAAATTCGGATCCCTGCCCACTTAATAAATGACACTAACCAGTAGATTTTATCCGCAGACAAGATCTCCCGCTTTAATTCAGATTCGAGCGACAACCCTGCATTACTGCCACAAAACAGCTCGCTTTGGCTTAGACCTGTTAAAGGGAAAATGTCGTTTATGTAATTTTTTAAATCGGCTGAGACAGGATTTTCGAGCTCATAGAGCGCAGTTAGAATTTTACCTTGACTGGCAAGCAAGTTGTCTTCGATAAAATCATCATCCTGAATTTGTGTTTTTAACCACAATAACAATTGGTTGGACAAAGTAATTTGCTGTTGCAGCCGATCATCACCCGCTGGCACCGCATCAATCGCATACTCAAGAATGTGTGAGAGGAAGCGAGATAACCATGTTGATGCTTCACTGCTATTGAGCTCACGTTCGCCGACATAGAATCGCTCTCGGTCAATACGACTCTCGATAAGCTGCGTTATAAGCTGCTCATAAATTCCGACTTGTTGCATGATATTCCTTTTATTCTAATGGCTGGATCAATAACAACATCGATTGATATCGCAGTTTTACCGCCAGTCCATTTTGTGATTTTGTCATTTCAACCAAGTTGTACTTGCCCAATGTTTTCAGTGTTCTCGACACATTACTGACCGCTCGACCTGTGAGCATGGCCAGCTCAGTGACCGATTGCGGCTGTTGTTCGGCGATTACTTTTAACATCTGCTGGTTTTCTTTCGACAGCAGATTGGCCACCGATTTCAGTGAGTCGAACCAGATATCAACGGGGAAATCGGGGTCGGGCGTTTGCCCTTTAATGCCAATCACGCAGCGCGATTGTTTTGCGTTTTTCATTACTCGCATAGCTTACTCGAATCGTTTGCTCACTAGGTTCCCAGCAAGTAGATAAAAAAGCGCTTGGCCAATAAAAAGACTGTACGCTTATACATAACCAGAACATCTTATCAACCACTGATAATAGAGCAAGGATATTTTCCGTTTAGGGCGACTACAAACCCAGTGTTCAGCAAGTACACAACCAGTACACTGGCGGTATTGTCTGCCTTAGCCTTTAATCCTCGCCCAGCCCTTAGGTTGACTGGCGGTACACTAAAAGGCGACAAGCCCTCACAGGGCTCATCACCTTTTTAGTCATCCAATATGCTGCCTTTCACGCAGTACATGCGTGGGCGGGTATTGTCGGGCAGGCTGACTTTTCGCTGCGGTCGGTTGCCATCAGGGACTAGGTAGCCTGCGGCCATCAGTGCTTTGGCGGCGCGATCTGGGCTTAGGCCTTCGGTGGCTTCACGCCAGCCGGTTGGGTAAAACAAGTAGAGGGTTTGTGGGCCTGTAGAGTCAAGCCAACCGGCGCGTTGGCGTACTTGGCTGCTGTAACCGGTTTGTTTGGGCGTAAAGCGGCTTTCGCCATGCTGCTCAATAAAGCTGCGCACCTGGCGAATGGCTTGTTGGTCTTCATTGGCAGCCACACCACCGCGGGCGAGTATCCATTGGTTAAGCTGGCTTAAACAGGCGGCTTCGACACTTTGGGTTGGCCAATCGAGTACTTTGGCTTGAATGGCTAACAACCCAGCGCTGGCCAGTAAGGCAAACTTTTCGGCAACTCGACGCACTTGGCCGTCCGCCTCGGGTGGTAAGCTGGCTAAAAAACGTTGGCGTACATTTTGGAAAACGGGGCGCACCTGCGCGCTGTGCTGCGTTAAATACCGTAACCAGTCCAAAGCCAAGCAGCCGTAATGTTGGCGACTTTGCTGTTTTAGGTGATCGGCTAAATCAGCGGCGTTCATGTCATGGCTATGGTTAAACACGCCCATTTGCGCTCCAGCATCGGCACTGAGATCAATCACGCGCACTTGCTGGCCGGCTTTTACGCGCTTGCCGATACTGGCAAGATGGCTTTCGAGCGTCACTTCACCAGTAGATAAAAACACTAAACGCCAACGGGCGGGTAAGCGCATTTCACCGTATTTGCCTGCACGGGTTTTACCTTGGCCATTGGCAAGCATATAAGCGACATCTCCCGCCTCTTTTGGATCAACTTCGCCCATTTCATCGAGCGCCAGCAAGGCATCGTTATGCGCTAATGCTGTGCCTTCTAAACCGTTGGCCGTGGCACGCCAACTGTGGCGCAGTTGATTAGGCTCGCCCCACACCGATAATGCTGGATACAGCGCTGCGGTTTTACCAGTACTGCTGGCACCGTAGAGGTGTAAACCAAAACCATCCACCCCGCACAAATGCAACAAAGGCGCAGCCAGAGCAGCACAAACACCAACAATTAATAGCGGGTTATCCAGACAATAACGGCCAACGTGCTGCCGCCAACTATCGCTACTACCTTGTTGAATAAAGCCTTCTATCGGGTGCATGGTTTGCAGCACCATGCGCAGGTTGTTACTGTGTTCGCTTGGGTAAAAGGTGAGGCGCGGATGCACATAAGCGTGGTGATGCCAGCCAATGCAGTTCACGCTGATGGCCTTTTGCGTGGCCAGTTCGCCCATTTGTTGAATAAACAGGGAGAGCAACTGCCGCGCTTTGACACTGTTGCTTAGCCGCATGCCTCGGCTGAGTAGGATTCGGCGGTACTCGCTGCCGTCTCCGGCCAATAGTTCTGCTGGCATGGCCCAATAGCGATGGCGATTGTCATCGTCTAACCAGTGCAATAAATAGCCGTAGTTGTCCCCTTGCGGATCGCGGGTGCGGGCGGCCACTTGCAACCAAGAACAGATTTTAACTGGGCTATCTTGCCCAGCCGGTTGCATCACCAGCCAGTTTTGCGCGTTATAGGCAAAACCAGCCGGTAATGTTGGCATGTTGTTATTCAACTCATTGGCAGGTAACGCGGTTGATGCTGATGGTTTATCTACGGCCATAAGCAGCACCGATACGGCGGGTTTCAATCCACTGGTCGATATCGCTTTCTAACCAGCCCACGGCACGCGCGCCAATCCGGATGGATCGCGGAAATTCACCATTGGCCATCAGGGCATAAATGGTGCTGCGGCCAAAGCCTGTTTTGGCCTTTACCTCGGGCAAGCGCAAAATCCGCTGCTGACGCGCTAGGTGCACTGAGTTTGTGGGTAACTGTGTGGTTGGGTTCATCGTTTGCTTCCTCACTGATCTGTTAAGTTCAGTTAGGAGTTTGCCAGTACTAAACGGACGCAGTAGGCAGATAAATGCCCGGATCGTGCAGCTTTCTGAGGGTACAAGTAGCTACTTGCCCCAGAATTTACATAATGCCCCAAGTCATAAATACCCTGTGGGCAGGGTTAGTGTGTGCCTAAGTGGCGTGAACTAAGGCTTTGCCCAGACTGCCCCAAAAGCCCAAGGGATGAGTGCCAAAAGCTTTTTCAAAAAGGGAGAGTCTTGCTCAATTAGAACGCCACAACACTTTTACGCGCATAAAAATGTAAAATATCACACTTTTCTGCGCGTAAAAGTGTAGACTGAGTTATACTACAGGCAGTTAACAGTCTAAATTGGCGGGAAATGACAATGCAGCGCAACTTACTCAACGCCCTAATAGCATGGAAAAGTCAACCTGTGCGCAAGCCATTATTGATCGATGGCGCAAGACAAACAGGTAAAACCTATCTACTGCAAGAGTTGTTTGGGAATACCTTTGCCAACATCCTTCGTATCGACTTCCTTGAAAACCCAGCTTACAAAGAAGCGTTCGATGGCTCGTTGTCACCTGACGAGCTAGTAATGAACATTGAGTTGTTAACCAACCAAGCGTTCAATCCAGACACCGACTTGCTGATATTAGATGAAATTGGCGAATGTGAACGAGCCGTAACTTCGCTGAAGTATTTTGCCGAAAAAGCACCGTCCTATTTTGTCGCAGCCAGCGGTTCAAATATTGGTTTGCTCAACACCTTCCCTGTGGGCAAGGTAGAGCAATACAATTTACGACCACTGACCTTCCAAGAATTTATTTACGCATCCAACGAGCAAGCACTGATCAAAGCATTTGATAGTCAAGCAAGCACACCGGCGGTGCACACTAAATTGATGGATAAACTAACCGACTATTTTTTTACCGGTGGTATGCCGGAAGCCGTTTCTGCTTGGTATCAGTTTAAGGATTCAAGCATTCTAGAGCGTGTTGAAAAAGTCACAAAAATTCATGCCGATTTAGTTGAAGGTTATCGCCGCGATTTCGGTAAGTACGCGGGCAAGGTCGATGCCACACTGATTGAATCGGTGTTTAATAGCATTCCAGCCCAGCTATCACTTGTCAGCGATGAGTCAGTTAAACGCTTTAAATTTAAGCATGTGCATGAGCGTAAATCTCGTTATAGCGATTTTGAAACCGCGATCCATTGGCTTAACTGCTGCCGCTTAGCTTTGCCAAACTACCCTATTGAAGGATTACCTAAATCTCCGTTGGCGGCCTATAAAAAAGACAATATGGTTAAACTATTTCTGTTTGATGTGGGCCTGCTCAATCATATGCTGGGCAGCAGTTATAAAGAGATTAAGCAACAAAACTATGAATACAAAGGCTATGTGGCTGAAAACTTTGTGCAACAAGAGCTCACAGCTATTGGCGTTGACCCAAGCTATTCATGGAATGACGCCCGCGCCGAAATCGAATTTATTTTGGCGACCGATGAAGGCGATATCATCCCTGTGGAAGTCAAAAGTGGTAAACGTACAAGAGCAAAATCGTTGGCATCCTACGTTGAAAAATGTACTCCAAATAAAACCTTTAAGTTAACGGGTACACAAGGCTCTTCAGCGTTAGAACAAACCA
The DNA here is from genome assembly GCF_033339955.1 of Vibrio sp. 1731. Taxonomy (NCBI): domain Bacteria; kingdom Pseudomonadati; phylum Pseudomonadota; class Gammaproteobacteria; order Vibrionales; family Vibrionaceae; genus Vibrio; species Vibrio sp. 1731. The sequence continues at coordinate 136,076 of NZ_JAWOVO010000005.1, forward strand.
ATATCGTGATGCCTTTGTATTTCACGCAGTATTTACCAAAGAGGTGGTAAAAGCGCGTTGCCTAGCCCCGAAGGTCTACACAAAGTTACCTTAGGGATAACAATTTGTAGACCTGATGCTTACCATTCGACACTCAGTCTTATCTCTCTTGGATACCATAGTATCCATATTGAGCTTATTTCTATTAAAATGGACATCATAATGTCCATTTCAGGCTAAGTGAGCTTTCTGCTGACTCATTACTATCGCGTAGAACCAGTGAAAAAATGGCAAAGCTATGTTGACGGAAATCGTGCTCGATAAAGCCCTTCAAAACTGCTATGTTTTAGCTCTAACAGCAGCATAAAAACGGCACTGTTTTTCCATTGCTAACCACTAAGATTTAGTAAAAGCCATAGGCAAGTGGTGGGCAGTTTGGTGGGCAAACAGGCATTCTTGAACGGTTTCTTTTCGATAACTCGTTGAGTTTGTTAGGTTCTAGGCCGCTACTCAATGAGCAGATCCAAAACATTGAATGATCTAAAAGTCATCGAGTATTGAAACAAAAAAGCCCCGCTAGTGCGGGGCTTTCTTTTACTCATCTTTTTCCAAGGTTCTGTTATCAACGTAGGGCCAATAATGGTGTCCAATTCTGATCAGCAAAGTAGCCGCAGCCAAAATAAACGCAGCCAGAGATAACCACACAACCAAAACCGCATCCAGCTCTTTCATTCCGAGAGTGATATAGCGGGCGATCGCCATCATCGCGATGTAGATAGGATAGCGTACCGGAATTTTACCGTTCATCACGAACTGCTGCACCATGGCGAGCACTTCCAGATAGATAAACATCAACAGAATATCTGTGAGTAAGACACGCTTCTCTACAAATACGTGCACAAACTCTTGCATCATGGCGTACAACGTCGCCAAGGTAATAGAGACTAATAATACCGCCTCCAAAATATGGAAGATTCTCAGGAAAGGTCGACTAAAGGATTTCGGTAAATTCGACGGCATGGTCCATTATCCAAACAAAGAAAATAGGCCTTGAGTTTAGCATGCAACGATCTTCAATCAATCAGAATAAACATCAGTGTAAATCGACTCCAAGTCCTGGCATTTGCTTATAAAAACGCTCCGCTTATTTGGCGGAGCGCTTTTGTGTTATAGGACCTGTGGCATCACTTACGCCACTTGCTGCTTTTTTTCAGCTACGCGCTTTTTCTTCCGATATTTAGGGTGAGTGATCGGAATCGCAGATAGGAGTTTTTTGGTGTATTCGTTTTGCGGGTTTGCATAAATTTCTTTAGCACTGCCTGCTTCTACCACTTTGCCAAAATACATCACGGCAACTTTGTCAGAAACATGTTTCACCACCGAGAGATCGTGAGAGATAAATATGATCGCCAAGTTCATTTCTTGTTGCAGTTGTAGCAATAGGTTCAAGATTTGCGCCTGTACCGACACATCTAACGCAGATACCGATTCATCACAAATCAGCAGTTTAGGCTTCAATGCAATCGCGCGAGCGATACCGATACGCTGCCGTTGCCCGCCTGAAAATTCATGTGGATAACGGTTTACTGCCGTTTCTGGTAATCCCACTTTGATTAAAAGCTCTTTTACCCATTGTTTACGCTCTGTTGGCGTGCCAATTTTATGAATAACAAACGGTTCTTCCAGAATCATACCGATGGTATGACGCTGATTGAGTGACTCCATTGGGTCTTGAAAGACGATTTGCATGTCTTTACGCAGCGATCGCATCTCTTTCACAGACAATTTAGTGATGTCTTTACCTTCAAAGAAAATCTTACCTTCTGTTGGCTCGTATAACTTTAAGATCGTGCGACCAAGGGTGCTTTTACCACAACCTGACTCACCAACTAGCCCCAGTGTTTCACCTTCAGAAACAGACAGTGAAACCCCGTCTACCGCTTTGATGGTGTAGCCTTTCTTGAACAGCCCTTTACCAGAAACAAAGTGCTGCTTAAGATTTTCAATTCTTAATACTTCTTTTGCCATAACATCCTCTTTTATGACTGGTTCACTTTGCCCAGTTAACTGGCAAACATACTGGCATCAATAGGCTTGATATCGATCATCTGCTTCGGCTCATTATCTAAGCTCGGCATCAATCCCATTAAACGCTCTGTGTATGGGTGCTGCGGGTTATCAAACAACTCAAAAATTTCTGCTTTTTCGACAATACGTCCGCCATACATCACGGCAACATCATCACACACTTCTGCCACAACCCCGAGATCGTGAGTGATGAAGATCATCGCCATGCCCGTTTCTTCCTGAAGCTCGTTCATCAGTTCAAGGATAGACGCCTGAACCGTAACATCCAACGCTGTAGTCGGTTCATCACAAATCAGAATATCCGGCTTACAGGCCAATGCCATCGCGATCATGACACGCTGGCGCATACCACCAGATAGGTTATGGGGATACTCATTCAATCGCTTCTCTGGCATTGGAATTTTTACTTTTGCCAGCATTTCAATCGAGTACGCCTCCCGCTCCTTTTTGTCGAGCTCAGGTCGATGGAGCTCAAGCACTTCACATATTTGACGACCAATGGTATGCACTGGGTTAAGCGCCGTCATTGGGTCTTGGAAGATGATCGAAATGCGATCGCCACGCATGGCGTACATCTCTTCCGCAGGCAAATCAACTAGGTTGGTGCCGCGATAATTCACTTCACCTTTAATGATGTTGCCATATGGCTTAGGTAATAGCCCCATGATCGACATTGAGGTTACGCTCTTACCACTACCTGACTCTCCCACCAGACCGAGTGTACGCCCAGCTCTCACATCAAAGTTCACACCATGCAGAACCTTCACTGGCCCATCATCGGTGGTAAATTCAACTTCGAGATCTTTAACACTTAGGATTACATCGTTTTCCATAACCAATCCTTACAGCTTATAAGTGTCATCTACGACAACAACAGGTTCAAAAGCTTTGCCTGACTTCATCGCTTGTTTCGTTTCTTTTTTGATATCACTATCAATCCAGTAAGTGCCATCGCCTATGATTGCACCACTGAACAGCGCCTCTGTCATGCGATTCATTGGCTTATCTGGAAACTTTAACCAGCGCCAGTGACCATAGCGGACATAAGGAACCATGTAGCCTGGGACGATAACGTGAGCATCAATGATGTCACGCTGAATCTCATGACCTAGCTGGATCTTTTTATCCATATCCATGCCAAAACGATACTCGATGATCTTTTCATCCAGTTCAGGCGTGCTGTAGTTTGTGAAAGAGTTAGTTTGCGGCTTGTTCGCATTGACTGAATGGAAATACTCCCAATACGTTGGGATCTCAGACGTACCCATATCTAAGAAAGCCAAATCGTGCTTTTTCTCACGTACGTATTTGAACATGGATGAGCCATCAACTAACTTGAGCTCAATATCCAGCCCAGCTAGCTTGGCTTGCTCACGCAAAAAGGCAATACGAGGAGTATGAACAGGTGTTCCGTAGGTCAGCTCGAAGCTTAAGCGCTCACCTTTATCATTGACACGAATACCATCAGAACCAATTTTGTTAAAGCCTGCGGCTTCGAATGCCTCGGCCGCTTTTGCGGGATCAAACTTCGGTGCCTTAGCATCTGGTAGGGTGTATTTACCATGACCATAACCGGTCGGGTTCGGTTTACGGGAGTAGTCGCCACGCATGACATTCTCTATCATGCCATCAAAGTCAATCGCGTAAGTAATGCCCTTGCGAATGTTTAAATCATCCAGCAAAGGCATCGCGGTGTTCATCCATACACCACCAGCCCCAACTGGGAATTGGTTGTAACCCCAGAACTTTTGAATGTATCCCTTTTGGTAAGGTTCCGTATTCGATTTATCATGCCATAAGCTTGGTAAAACAAGACCAAATGCGTCCAGCTTCCCTTTCTCAAAGTGCTTCATCGCGATATCACTGTCGCGAATCACTGTGATGCGGATTTTGTCGACATTATAACGATGTTGATAATACTTATTGCTGTAACCCCACCAGTCTTCACCGACATGTTTGAAGGTAACACTTTTACCTTTTTTAATGTCATCTAGGTAGTATGCACTGGTCGTTGGTTCACTTTTAAAATTGTAGTAGCGGACAAAGTTGTCATGTATACCGTCACCATTTTCATCTTTTGAAGGGTTAGCATAAAAATGTGCGGGGCGTGGGCGCAGAGCCCCCATTCGTAACAGCAACTCTTCCGGATTGAACTCTTTCGCAGCCTTAACAGCAAACGTATGAGTGTCGTACTTGATAACATCCGCAATCGTTTTGTTGTAGTAATCGTTGTACCAAGGTTCCAAGATGTCCTTGGAACGATAAAACTTCAGCATGAACACGAAATCGTCGGCAGTCACAGGTTTGCCGTCCGACCATTTGGCTTCAGGGTTGAGTTTGAAATAGACCGTTTTGTTGTCACCTGCTAACGCCCACTCGTTAGCAAGCTCAGGGATAAACTCTAAAGTATCTGGGTGGCGGACCACCAAGCCTGGTGTTTCATCTAAGATAAAAGAACGTAGCCCTGCATTAGCGTCTGGGCCAACACTACGTAACGTCTGCGGGAAACTTGACATAAAGGTGCGATAAGTCCCTCCACGTTTCGCTTCTGGCGAACCATATTGAGGCTCATCCCAGTTTGTTTGCCAGTTTAAGTCAGTCGGAAGCGTTGCTGACATTGCACCAAAACTCAGGGCGCTCAGCGTGGACGCTAAAAATAATTTCTTCATAAAACTTCCCTTTTTATGTTTTGCTCACAATGCTCGCTTAAACATAGCGTGTGAATTTTTTCGGGTCGAAAGCCGCTCGAATGGCTTCACCAATAAAGGTCACCATTACCAGAACCAGAACAATAGAAGTCACTACTGACGCAACAATCCATGGCGAATCTAAGTTTGACTTACCTTGTTGCAGTAGTTCACCCCAACTTGGCGTTGGTGGCATCAAGCCTAATCCTAGGTAATCGAGAGCAGTCAGTGCTGTGATGTTAGCTGCAATAGTGAAAGGCGCTAGGGTTACAATCATCACCATCGTATTTGGCAAGATGTGATTAAACAAGATACGTCCGGTCGATGCCCCTAAAGCACGAGCCGCCATTACATATTCTCGTGCCGCTTCTTTATAGGTCATGGTCCGCATGTACCATGTCATCCCCATCCAAGTGAAAAGCACGTTAATAGCGACAAAGAGAGCGAACGTCGGCTGAACGATTGAGACAAGAATCATAATGACGTACAAAAACGGGACCATTGACCAGATTTCGATAAGTCGCTGTACAAACAAGTCAAATTTACCGCCCCAAAAACCCATAGCACAACCGACTGCAGTACCGATCGCGTAGGAAATGGCCATCGTAAGCAACGCAAATCCCATCGCCGTTCTGAATCCGTAGACGAGTCGCGCCAAAATATCGCGACCTATCACATCTGTACCTAAATAATGCTTATTTTCGGCACTAGGCGCTGTTGGCGGGAAATCACCACTAAAATCTTGTTCGTATGGGTTCCACGGCACAAGCGGCAAAATAACAAAGTTGTCGCCCCCTTCAGCCTCAAACGCTTTTTGCAGTACACGATAATCGGCTTCACTGGATGACTCTTGGCCGAATTCGCTACCTAAACGTACGTCACTGACAACAGGAAAATAGTAGCTACCATCGTACTTGACGACTAGCGCTTTACTGTTGATCAAAAGTTCGGCGAATAGAGAAAGGATCAACATGATAGAAAGAGCAACAAACGACCAATAGCCTCGTTTGATCTCTTTAAAGTGACGAATTTTCTTTTGAGTTAATGAACTAACTTTAATCATGTTACGCTCCAAACTTCACACGTGGGTCGACTAAAGCAACACAAATATCTGAAATGATGTTACCAATGAGCAGTAACAACGCATTAATGGCGACAATACCCATAACAACAGGGTAATCACGCTCCATGATTGATTCGTAACCCAATAAGCCAATGCCATCAATATTGAAGATAACTTCAATCAGGAAGGCACCGGTCATGAAGAACAACAAAGAGTTACCAAAGTGACTCGCGATCGGAATTAAGCTGTTACGCAACGCGTGCTTACGAACTGCTTTTTTGAAAGGTAATCCTTTCGCAATTGCGGTGCGGATGTAATCTGAGGAAAGGTTTTCCATCAGGTTATTTTTCATTGTCATCGTCAGCGTGGCAAAATCACCAATGAGGTAACAGATCAAAGGCAACACCGCATGCCACATAATGTCTTTAGCGCGTTCAAAGAAGGTTTCGTAATCGTCGAAGTCATCGCCGACAAAGCCTCCCATCGGAAACCATTCCAAGTGATAACTAAATAACGTGATCAGCAATACACCCACCACATAACCTGGTAGCGCGTAGCCTACGAAAATGAGTACTGAAGAGGCGGAATCAAACACAGAACCGTGCTTGAGCGCCTTATAGTAACCAAGAGGAATCGAGATAAAATAACTAATAAAGAAGGTCATGCCGCCATAAAACAACGACACTGGCAAACGCTCTGCGATCATGTCAGAGACAGGCTCGTAGTAACGCGTCGACTCGCCAAGATCTAGCATTACCAAACGACTTAACCATTCGACGTACGCTTCCGTTACTGGTTTATCCAGGCCATAAAACGCATTCAGCTCCGCGATTTGATCGTCAGAAAGGGCCGTATTACCACCCGCAGACGTCATTGATGCGGCGCCGTCCCCCTGGGACTGCATTTGTGACAACATGCGTTCAACAGGTCCGCCAGGCACGAAACGAGTGATAGCAAAGATGAGAATAGTTATCCCGAGAAACGTTGGGATAACCAACGCCAAACGGCGTAAAAAGTACGACAGCATATACAACTTGCTCCTTGTCTACTGTCCAGTTCAAACGGAGTGAAAGAGGATATTTTCCGCCCAAAATGGTGCATATTTATCTCGTAGTAACTAAAACTGTTGAAGCACACTCCCTGCGCCTCAAGAGCTAGACTTTTCTACTACTGCAATAATTTCAGCGTCATATTTATCTTGAATCCACATCAGCTTCAAGTGTTTGAAACCAAAACATGACAAACTTCCTTCGATGTCGAAAAACAGAAATGTTTTTGTAAAAAATTATAAAAAACCACAAAAATAATTCATACAGAATATCAATCTAGGCTGTTTAGAGCCAAAACCCTACATAAAAATGCACCCTACACACATAAATAGACACATAATCCAAGGTTATATTTGACCTAAAAATACGAGTGAGCCCTTTAACAGCAATGGGTATCATATTTTGATACCACCTAATAAGTTCGAGCTAACAAAGTATGGATTCGATATAAAACTCATCTCAGAACAATTCACTGGAAAAATATCTTTTTCCAGATTCAATTACCCACTAAAAAACCATAGGCAAGATAAGTCATTAAAGTTTATAAGAAACACAAAATACGGTGTTTTATTGAAATTTAATCTCGATTCATAAACCTTATTCGGTTTTTTATTCCGCCTTTTAAATAAAGTCTGGTTATTTACATCTTTTTTACATTTAAGCATCCCCGTTTACCACTGGTTTGACTTCCTTTTTTCATCTCGGTTATACATTGGCCGAACGTTAACGAAATATTAACGTCACATTTGGCCGCTATGCGGCCAGACATAGGAAATAATAATAATCGGAGCAACAAGGATGTATAAAAACACAACCGCTTTATCTGTTGCGATAAGCCTTGCTTTGGGGACAGCAGCAGTTGCAGCCCCAGCAACAGCACTGGCAGAAGAGCAGCAAGTTGAAAAACTTCAAAAGATGAAAGTTACTGGTTCGCGTATCTCCACGACGGATATGGAAGGTCCTTCACCAGTTACTGTTATTAATAGTAAAGACATTGAGTCTAAAGGCTTTAACAGCGCGCAAGACGTATTGAACAGTTTGACCCAAAACACAGGTGGTGTAATGGCTCAAACAGACTCTTTCTCGTTTACACCAGCAGCGCAGTCAGTCAACTTACGTGGCCTTGGCGCGTCACGCACATTGATTCTTATTGATGGCCGTCGTCTTCCTCAATACCCGCTAGCACAAGATGGTACATCTAACTTCCAAGATATCGGCCAAATCCCTGTCGCCGCTATTGAGCGTGTTGAAGTAATGACCGACTCAGGTTCTGCTATCTACGGCTCCGACGCAATCGGTGGTGTCGTAAACTTCATTTTAAAGAAAGACTTTGATGGCGTTTCTGTAAAAGTACGCGCGGGTGACGCGACGGATGGTGGTTACCAAAATGGTCGTTTAGACGTTGTAGCTGGCAAAAACTTTGACGACAAACGTATTCTCTTCGTTGGCCAATTTGCGGGCAACGAAATGCTAAAGCAATCTGACCGAGATGATTGGGCTGGCGATGACGGTTCTAGCCGTTCTCAGCTAAGTGGCTACTCTAGCTACGGTGCAAACTTTGAAGGCGCCAACGGAACACTTCTAACACCAGCTGATGCTGGTTCTTCATGTAAAGAAGTCGTTGGTGATGCCGCGATTGAACGAGCGGATGGAAAGTGTGGTGTTAACCGCTCTGCATACCGAACATTAAAACCAGAAAACAAACAAGTAGACCTACTTTTACGTGGTGAAATGGACATTAACGACAATGTCACTGCCATGGCAGAAGCCCGTTTTGGCTACAAGTCTACAGAATCTGAATTCGAACCTAACCCTTACAGCGTTGAAGTTGATGCCACTCACTTCCGCGGCGAAGGCGAATACACTCGCCGTATGGTCGAATTTGGACCACGCGAAAGTAACACTGAAGCCGATTCTTTTGGCTTAACCTTAGGCTTGAACGGCCTGCTTGCTGATACGTATGATTGGGACCTATCCGCTGGTTACTCTGAGCAAAGCGTTGAAACAAGCAACCCAGCAATCTTTCTAACTCTCGACCAAGCTGTACAAAATGGTGATGTCGATCTTCTAGGGCCTATCTCACAAGACGTTGTAGACAAATACAGCGGCACTTCAAGCAAAGAAGCTTACTCAAAGCTTTACTCTGTTAACGGCTCACTGGCTGGTGATTTGGTTGAACTTCCTGCAGGTATGTCTGGCTTTGCTGTTTATGGTGAATGGAACCGTACTGACTACAATGAGACGATTGATGCTACAACAGCAGCTGGTGGTTTCTCTGGTCTAGGTGGAACATCAGGCGGCGGTGACCGCGATCAGATTGGTCTTGGTGTTGAAGCTCTTATTCCTATCATTGAAGATTTAGAAATGACTGTCGCTGGTCGTTACGACCACTACTTCGACGACTCGGCAACTGGCGGCGCATTCACTCCTAAAGTAGCCCTAGCATACCGTCCTACTGACACCCTATTGCTACGTGGTAGCTACGGTCTAGGCTTCCGAGCTCCAGACTTGAAGCGACTATTTGGTGATCAAACTCGAGGCTTTGGTTCTGGTTTTGACCCTGTGCTTTGTGCCAACGCTGGTGGTAGCGGCCCACAAGATAAAGATAAGTACCCAGAGTGTGATACTCAGTACTTCGATACGCTTAATGGCCCTAACTCTGAGCTGAAAGAAGAAACAAGTACAAACATTAACTTGGGCCTAGCGTGGGAGCCTGTGGATGATCTTGGTGTAACTGTTGACTGGTACCACATCAAGATGGAAGACGTCGTAACAGCACCAACTTACCAAGACGTAATTAACGATCCAGGTAAATACCCAGGTACTGAAGTCGTTCGTAACCCAGATGGCACCATCAAGTCGGTATCCTATGGTCCAGTGAACCAGTCGTATGAAGAGCGTTCTGGTATTGACCTAGCGATCAAATACGCATACGACACTAATGAGTTCGGTTCATTTAACACGCGTGTTGCTGTAACGAAGATCTTGATTGCTGAATATCAAGAAAACGACAGCGAGCCTGTAACGGATGAAAGAGATTTCATGCCTGAATACACCGCAACGTTAAATCTTGGCTGGGCATATGAAGATGTCGCTATCAACCTATTTGGTAAATACCGCGACCGTATGTGTTCAAGCTACGCAAACCGTTACTACTTTGATGACTGTGATTCTGCTAAAAAAGCGGGTTACAAAGCAGAAATCGCTAGTATGACAACGTGGAACCTAACGGCTTCTTACCAATTCAACGAGAGTGGTCGTGTAACTCTTGGTGCTATCAACATGTTTGACAAAGTACCGCCTGCAGATCCTCTAAGCGATACCTCTCCATTCTATGCAACTGGGTATGACGATCCAATCGGACGTCAGCTATACGTCGAGGCATCATACGACTTCTAAAAAATATTTGGCGCGGGTTTTCCGCGCCCTTTTCGACTGACTAAAACACTGACAAGGATGCAACCATGAAATTCAAGGAATTTGGTCTCAGTGCCATAGCTGCAGCATTGCTTACTATCAGTAGTAGCTCTATAGCGGCCAGCTCTGGTGCTGTCGTTTCCACACAAGCAAAAGCAAATCAATCTTCAGAAGCTTCGCAACAAAAAATCGACAATTATGCCGAAAGTACTGAAGGCATGTTGGCAGAATACAAAGGCTTACTACGTCAAATCGACAGCATGAAAGTCTACAACGAGCAAATTAACCGTATGGTTCAATCACAGCAAGGTGAATTGGACTCATTAAATAACCAAATTGCTCAGATCGATCAAACGGCAACAGAAGTAGTGCCACTAACACTTAAAATGATCGATGCACTCGATGAGTTTGTGACTCTCGATCTGCCTTTCCAGAAAAAAGAACGTAATAAACGTGTCCAAGAACTGCGTCGTCTCATGGATCGCGCCGACGTAACGACTTCTGAGAAATTCCGTAAAGTGATGGAAGCCTACCAAATTGAAGAAGGCTTCTCTCGCTCAATTGAATCTTACAAAGCTAGCCTAGATAGAAATGGGGAAACCGTGACTTACGACTTCCTACGTATTGGTCGCACGGCGCTTTTATTCCAATCTCCAGACGGTGGTGAGACAGGTATGTGGAACCAACAAACACGTCAATGGGAAACATTACCGGAAAGCTACCGCATAGCGGTACAGCAAGGCCTTCGTATCGCGAAGAAGCAAGCGCCACCAGCGCTAATCAAATTGCCTGTATATGCTGGGGAGGAATAAGAGATGAAAGGATTCAAAACTCTAGCCGCTGGCCTACTAGCGAGCTTATTTATGGTTTCTGGCGTACAAGCAGAAGCGCCTAAAAACTTATCTGAACTACTTAAAAACGTAAAATCAGAAAGCATCGTTGAGTCGAAAGAGAACAAAGCCCGTGAAGCTGAGTTCAAGAACAATCGCGATAAGCAAGCGGTATTATTGCAACAAGCTCGCGAAGAGTTAGCTGCGCAGCAAGCACTGGGCGATCAACTTAAAGCAACATTTGATGAAAACGATAAGCAGCTAACTGAACTAACAGAAACCCTACGTGTTCGCTCTGGTACTTTGGGCGAAATGTTTGGTGTGGTCCGCCAGTATGCGGGAGAGTTTAAGGGCTTATTTGCAGCCTCTCAAAACGCTGTTCAGTTCCCAGAGCGTGACGCGCTACTAACGAAACTGGCTGAAAGCAAAGAACTGCCATCAACACAAGAGCTAGAAGCATTCTGGCATACCATTCTTCAACAAGTGGTTGCCTCAGGCGAGACAGCAACAACCCAAGCAACGGTTGTTTATGGCGAAGGTAAAGAAGCGGTTCGCGATGTTACTCTTGTCGGTGAATTTAACGCGATTGCCGATGGTAAGTACGTTACTTATGTACCTCAAACAGGTAAGTTCGAAGAACTCTCTCGACAACCTCGCACCAATATTACACGTCATGTTGCGGGCTTTGAGTCAGCGTCAAACAGCTATGAGCCACTGTTTATTGACCCATCCCGTGGTGTAATTCTGTCTCTACTTGTACAAAGCCCTACCGTTCAAGAACGTATTGATCAAGGTGGCATTGTAGGTTACGTCATCCTTGGTATGGGTGCAGTTGGCGCTATCATTGCTCTAGTTTGCTTCCTACGCCTTCAAGTGATTGGCGGTAAAATGCGTAAGCAAGCGAAATCAGAAACCGTGATTCCTGGTAACCCTCTGGGTGAAGTTATCCAAGCTTACCAAGAACACAAAGGTGACAACCTTGAAGATCTTGAAGCGAAACTGGACGAAATCATCCTACGTAACGCACCGAGCATTGAACGCTTTATTAGCTCAATCAAACTGTTCGCTTCTGTAGCACCACTTCTAGGTCTACTGGGTACGGTAATGGGTATGATCGGTACGTTCCAAGCAATCACACTATTTGGTACAGGTGATCCTAAGCTAATGGCTGGCGGTATCTCTGAAGCACTTGTTACTACGATGCTTGGTCTGGTTGTCGCAATTCCTCTACTGTTCCTGTACACCATCGTACACAGTAAAGGTCGTCGTTTGGTTCAAACTCTTGAAGAACAGAGTGCAGGCTTCATCGCTCGCTATCAGGAAAAACTACATAAAGCCGAAAGCTAAGGAGGCGTTATGTGGTGGTTAGTTGGAGAACTTGAATCAATTAGGCGCTTCTTGGGAATGGGTGGCGATGTACTCGTCGCCATCTTCATCCTCAGCTTTATGCTTTGGGCAGTATTGTTAGAACGTTGGTTCTATTTTGCTGCCGTCGCTCCAAAAGCCATGAAAAAAGCCGTTGGCTCATGGCAGGGGCGATCAGAGCACCAGAGCTGGAACGCTAAGATGATCCGACAAGAAATTGTTTCTCGTCAGGACATTGAGAATAAAAAGGGCCTGCCAATCGTGAAAGTGTTGATTGCGCTTTGTCCCTTACTGGGTTTGCTCGGCACCGTTGTTGGCATGATCCAAGTATTCGACATCTTAGCGGTAACAGGAACAGGAAGCCCTCGAGCAATGGCCTCGGGGATCTCAAAGGCAACAATCCCAACGTTAGCCGGGATGGTGGCTTCTCTATCAGGACTGTTCTTTAGTTCACGTCTTGATCATTTAGCCAAAGTCACAACGCAAAAGCTGGAAGATAAGCTAAAGCATATTGCCTGAGTAAATGGAATTAGAGGTATAGGTCATGAAAAGACGCTATAGCAGTGATAGCAGTGATGAAACCGCTATCGATATGACACCGATGCTCGACATCGTATTCATCATGTTGATCTTCTTTATCGTAACAACATCGTTCGTAAAAGAAGCTGGTCTAGAAGTAAACCGCCCGACGGCAAGCTCTGCGCAAACCGTGAAAAAAGGTAACATCATGGTCGCAGTTGGTGCGGCGGGTGATGTTTGGGTTGATAAACGCCGCATCGAAGTGGACGCGGTTCGCGCGAATATTGAACGTCTTCGTGCAGAAAGCCCTGATGGCGCAGTTGTTATCCAAGCCGACACAGAAGCAAATGCTGGCGTAGTCGTGAAGGTTATGGACCAGATCAAAATGGCAGGTGTAGAAAGCATCTCCATTGCCGCAACCAATAAGGATTAAGCTTATGCGGTATCTGGCCTCAATTGCACTGGCGCTCATTGTCTCCCTCGGGTTGTTCTGGGGGATGGACAAGCTAGTAAACAAAGAGCGCCACGAGTTAGTGTCGAATGATGACCTGCGTATGGTCGAGTTTATTCGCATTAAACCAGACGAAAAAATACAGGAGAAAAAACGCGAACTTCCAAAGCCACCACCGCCTAAGCGTCCGCCGCCGCCGCCAGAAATGAAAGTGACAGCGACAGTAAAACCGGTGATGGAGCAGACCCCAATGGATATGCCAAAGCTTGACCTACCCGTAAATGTTACAGGTGGTTCGGTGCTTGGACATTATAGCCAGGGTGGAGGTGCGCAACTCGCGGGTAGCGGAGGTCCAACACCTCTAGCGACATTCCAACCTCAAATGCCTAGGAAAGCTGCGAAAGCAGGAATAGAAAAAGGGGTCGTCTTATTAGAGTTTACTGTCAACGCACGTGGTGCCGTAGAGGACATCAAAGTTCTTAAAGAGCAACCACGACGCTTAGGCCTCGGTCGAGCGGCAAGAAAAACAGTCTCTAAATGGACATTTAAACCAAAATTGGTTGACGGGAAACCTGTTAGCTCGCGCCTATCGCAAGAAATAGAGTTCTCAACCAATTAAGGAGTCACGATGAAAAGTTTATGGAAAAGCAAAGTGGCTTCTTTAATTCTCTTCGTAGGAGTGGCAATGGCCGCTCCTACGATGGCAAAAGAAGCTCCTCAGTTATCAGATCGGACATTTCGAACCGTTAACAAAGTGCAAGAGTTGATCGCAACTGAAAAATATTCAGCAGCGAAAGAAAAACTAGCAAGCGCTTTAGAAAGCACAAGTTCGAAAAAATACGACCGAGCAGTTTTACTTCAGCAGACTGGCTTTTTGTATTCGCTACAAGACAATTATGTGCAAGCAGCAAAATACTTTGCCGAAGCATTACAGCTCGACGCACTTCCCGTTCCTGTTGCTCAACAAGTTCGCTACAGCTTGGCTCAGCTTTACCTAGCTGAAGAAAAGTATACGTTGTCTGTAAAAACGATGAAGGAATGGTTCAAGGTTGCAGAAACAACCAAAGAGAAGCCTCAAGCTCATGCTTATATCACGTTAGCGAGCGCTTATGTTCAGTTGGAAGATTACAGAAATGCAATCCCGCCAACCAAAAAAGCCATCGCGATGAGCAAGAGCCCAAGTGAGTCTTGGTACTTAATTCTCGTTGCATCTCACTACGAGTTAGGCCAGCTGAAAAGCGTTGCCAGTGTACTCAAAACTCTGACTTCAAAGTACCCTCAGAAAAAGCGTTACTGGATGCAACTTTCTGGTGTCTACATGGAGCTAGGTCAAGAGCGCAACTCTCTAGCCACCCTAGAAATGGTTTACAAAATGGGGAAACTAGAAGGAGAGAAGGAATATTTACGCTTTGTAAACTTCTTGGCTTATCAAGGTATTCCATATAAAGCAGCCAAAACTCTTGAAAAGGAAATGGCAGCTGGAAACATTGAAAAGACGAAGGAAAACTATGACCGCCTAGCCAGCTTCTGGCAGCAAGCTAAAGAGCTAGATAAATCAATTCTCGCTTATAAAAAGTCATATAACCTCGCTCCTTCTGCTAAAACGCAAATTCAGATTGCTCGCTTAATGATACAAGACAAGCAGTATTCTGAAGCAACTCGTTTTGTAGAAAGCGCGGCATCCAGTGCCTCTAAAGAGCAAAAGGCAGAACTTGAATACATTCGCGGGATGGCCTATTTCGAGCTTAAGCAGCCACAAAAGGCCTTGCAGGCGATGAAAGGCGCTGCTCAATCGCCAAAATTCAGGTCAACCGTTAGCCCTTGGATAAATTTCCTAGAGTCTCAAGGATAATTCGAAGATTAAGTGTGAGTCAGTCGCACGCCTGGGGAAGTGAAAGCTTCCCCTTTTTTCCGTTTTATCTTTATTAACCCCTATTTTTAACCAGAGTCACTCACGCAAGCCAAATCGGGACTCTAAACCTAAAATCAGCACACTAAACGGTTGTAGAAATGGTTTTAATAACAGAGTGCGCGGATGGTAAGTCCTGGTATCACGCTCCTTCTTCGCTGTTTAGGAACACTCTGGCGTAAGTAACTATTTCATCTGGGACGATCACAGACAGAAAGATCAACTGGTAACAAAATAGAGATCATGATACTCTTCGCCTCCATTTTTCTGGCGGGATTATCACCAATATCCACCCCTTTGGTGGTTGATTTCTCAATGCCAGTGCTATCGTTATAAGAATGTCGAACTTTCCTTCGGCACTCAATCAATCCAATCAAAAGTGGAACAGTACAATGGGCAAAGGTACTCTCTATATCGTATCTGCACCTAGCGGCGCAGGTAAATCTAGCTTGATCTCAGCGATGTTGGAACGCAACCCAACCTACGCAATGAAAGTGTCTGTGTCTCACACCACGCGCAACATGCGACCTGGTGAAGAAAATGGTGTCCACTACCATTTTGTAGCGAAAGATGAGTTTGAAGCCCTGATCGCTAAAGGTGACTTCCTAGAATACGCAGAAGTGTTTGGTAATTATTACGGCACATCTCGTGTATGGATTGAAGAAACACTAAATAAAGGTATCGACGTTTTTCTAGATATCGACTGGCAAGGCGCACGCCAAATCCGTGAACAAATGCCAGAAGCCAAAAGCATCTTCATCCTGCCACCATCAAACGGTGAGTTAGAGCGTCGCTTGAACACTCGTGGTCAAGATAGCGATGAAGTGATCGCAAAGCGTATGGCTGAAGCCAAGTCGGAAATCTCTCATTACAACGAGTACGACTACGTGATCGTAAACGACGATTTTGATACCGCTTTGATGGATTTTAAAGCTATCTTGCGTGCTGAAAGATTGAAGGAAGAAAAGCAAGCTGCTAAATATAAAGGTATGCTTGACGCGTTGTTAGCAGAGTAACTTCAAAAAAGTCACGCTGTAAAACATAAAGAATTTCCCGTTTTTTGCCCAGTGCGAAAAACACAATAAACTACCTGAGAAAGTCCACAAACGGTGGCTTGTCTAATTGCTAGTAAATAAAGTAGTTAGGTTGTATACTTTCTCGTCATTCTAAAATTTTAGTTAACTATTTGGAGTCCTCATGGCACGCGTAACTGTTCAAGACGCTGTTGAAAAAGTTGGCAACCGTTTCGACCTAGTACTGATTGCGGCTCGCCGCGCTCGTCAAATGCAAACTGGCGGTAAAGATGCACTAGTGCCAGAAGAGAACGATAAGCCAACGGTTATCGCTCTACGCGAAATCGAAGAAGGTTTAATTACTAAAGAAGTTCTAGACGCTCGTGAACGTCAAGAACAGCAAGAGCAAGAAGCGGCAGAGCTAGCGGCAGTAAGCAGCATCGCTCACAACCGTTAATTCTGACTTTAGAATTCAACAACCTCCCGGGCCTATAATTTGTATCTATTCGATAGCCTCAAAGACGTTGCCCAAGAATACCTAACAGAGCCTCAGATTGAGGCTCTGCGTCAATCTTATGTGGTAGCGAGAGATGCCCATGAAGGGCAAACCCGCTCTAGCGGTGAACCATACATCATCCACCCTGTCGCTGTGGCTCGTATCTTGGCCGAAATGCGCCTTGATATCGAAACCCTCCAAGCTGCTTTGCTGCATGACGTCATTGAAGACTGTGATGTAACTAAAGAAGATCTCGAAGAGAAATTCGGCAACACTGTCGCAGAATTGGTTGATGGTGTATCTAAACTGGACAAACTCAAATTCCGCGATAGGAAAGAGGCTCAGGCTGAGAACTTTCGTAAGATGGTTCTGGCCATGGTGCAAGATATCCGCGTCATTCTGATCAAACTGGCTGACCGCACGCATAACATGCGTACGCTTGGCGCGCTTCGACCAGATAAAAAGCGTCGTATTGCTCGTGAAACGTTAGAAATTTACGCGCCCCTCGCTCATCGTCTTGGTATTCACAATATCAAAACCGAACTCGAAGAGTTGGGCTTTGAGGCGCTATATCCCAACCGCTACCGCGTACTGAAAGAAGTGGTTAAAGCCGCACGTGGTAATCGTAAAGAGATGATCCAACGCATTCACAGCGAAATAGAAGGCCGTCTGCAAGATTTTGGCTTGAATGCTCGCGTCGTTGGTCGTGAGAAAAACCTGTTCTCTATCTACAACAAGATGAAAACCAAAGAACAGCGCTTTCACACCATCATGGATATCTATGCGTTCCGAGTCGTTGTTGATACCGCTGATACTTGTTATCGCGTTTTAGGCCAAGTACACAGCTTGTATAAGCCACGTCCTGGTCGCATGAAAGATTACATCGCGGTACCAAAGGCGAACGGCTATCAATCGCTACACACTTCCATGGTTGGCCCACACGGCGTACCTGTTGAAGTTCAGATCCGTACTGAAGATATGGATCAAATGGCGGACAAAGGTGTCGCGGCACACTGGTCTTACAAAGACAAAGGCGACAAGTCTGGTACCACTGCGCAAGTGAAAGCTCAGCGTTGGATGCAAAGCCTGTTAGAGCTACAACAAAGCGCGGGTAACTCATTCGAATTCATTGAAAACGTAAAATCCGATCTTTTCCCAGATGAGATTTACGTCTTCACACCAAAAGGTCGTATCGTTGAACTACCTTTAGGCGCAACGGCTGTCGACTTTGCCTATGCCGTACATACCGATGTAGGCAACTCTTGTGTTGGTGCTCGTGTTGACCGTAACCCTTACCCATTGAGTAAGGCATTGAAAAACGGTCAGACGGTGGAAATTATCAGTGCCCCTGGTGCGCGTCCGAATGCGGCATGGCTAAACTATGTCGTGACTTCTCGTGCCCGCACTAAGATTCGACAAGTACTGAAAACGATGCGTCGTGAAGAGTCGATTACTTTAGGTCGTCGCCTACTTAATCACGCACTTGGCCGTCACTCGATTGATTCAATTTATCCAGAAAATATCCAAGAAGTCTTGAATGATCTTCGCCTAGAAAGCATCGATGATTTATTGGCTGCTATTGGATTGGGTGAGTTGATGAGCATTGTGATTGCACGTCGTCTCCTTGGTGACACCGAAGAGCTCACGACAACAAGTTCAATCCCAACGGACTCGAAGAAGAAGCTTCCGATTCGTGGCGCAGAAGGCTTATTGCTGACGTTTGCAAATTGTTGTCATCCTATCCCAGATGATCACATTATTGCTCACGTATCGCCTGGTCGTGGTTTGGTTGTTCACCGAGAAACATGTCCGAACGTTCGTGGTTATCAGAAAGAGCCAGACCGTTATATGGCTGTCGCTTGGTCTGAAGACTACGATAAAGAGTTCATTGCTGAACTTAAAGTCGACATGCTTAACAACCAAGGTGCTCTTGCAGAACTGACCAACGTGATCTCGAAAACAGGATCAAACATTCATGGCCTTTCAACGGAAGAACGTGATGGTCGTCTATACACTGTGACTGTGCTGTTGACGACGAAAGATCGTGTCCACCTTGCTGGTATCATGCGTAAGATTAAGGCAATGCCTCAAGCAACCCGAGTCAGACGCAGAAAGAACTAACCTCTATCGCCACCTACTCTGTTAGGTGGCGATTTTTTATACCTCAATAAATATGAACCTAGAACGTTACAACCGTATTCACCAAGTCCTAAAAACTCGCCAAACTGATCTGACACTTTGTCTCGAAGAAGTACATAAGCCAAACAACGTCTCTGCTGTGATCCGCACCGCTGACGCGACAGGCTTACACAAAGTTCACGCAATTTGGCCAGACAAAATGCGTACGCTGAGCCATACCTCAGCTGGCGCGCGTAACTGGGTTGAAGTGGATACTCACGATTCGATTGAAACTGCGATTACCGAACTCAAAGCGCAAGGTATGCAGGTTTTGGTGACCAATCTTTCGGACACCGCCGTCGATTTTCGCGAGATCGACTACACCAGACCAACCGCAATCATTTTAGGCAGTGAAAAAGTTGGCGCTTCGGAGCAAGCCAAACAGCTTGCAGATCAAGACATTATTATCCCGATGGTGGGCATGGTGCAGTCACTAAACGTATCGGTTGCCAGTGCCGTAATTTTGTATGAAGCGCAACGTCAACGTGAAGCCGCAGGCATGTACGACCGAGAAGAAAGCGCTCTGCCTAAAGAGACAATCAACCGTATTCTCTTTGAACGTGGTCACCCAGTGCTGGCAAAGGTCGCGAAACGAAAAGGGCTCGTTTACCCACCACTCGATGAAGAAGGTCAAATCATCGCCGATGACGCGTGGTGGCAAGAGATGCAAAGCAAGTAACAGACTTTCGTCATCCTGAACGGCGGCAAAGGAGCGTGGTTCAGGATCTAATTCTCAAATATACAGATGCTGATAGTGTTAACTTCAGCGACATACTTGTTGAAAATAGAATCCTGATGTCGCTAAAGCTCCTCGGAATGATAGGTTATCAGTCAAATCATGACACTAACTAAAGCATGACTATTTTTTCCTGTACAAAAACACAGCTCCATGGTTAACATACTGCTATGTTAACCATTTTCTTGAGCCCTCTATGTCCGCCCAAATGTTATCTGCCGTCCCATTAACCTCCCTTTCTGGAGTTGGCGCGAAAGTCGCAGAAAAACTCGCCAAAGTTGGCTTACATAGCGTTCAAGATTTGCTGTTTCACCTTCCGTTACGCTACGAAGATCGTACTCGTATTTACCCTATTGCCAAACTGCATGCTGGCCTTTGGGCGGCAGTGCAAGGTAAGGTCATGGCAGTCGACACCATCTTCGGTAAGCGCAAAATGCTAACGGTAAAAATCAGCGACGGTAATGGCACTATCACGCTGCGCTTTTTCAACTTTACCGCAGCCATGAAGAACAATTTCACGCAAGGTAAGTTAGTACATGCTTACGGTGAAATTAAGCGCGGTGGCATGGGTTGGGAAATTGTTCATCCTGACTACAAGTTTTACGTCAGCGAGCAAAAGCCCGATGTAGAACAGAGCTTAACCCCTGTTTATCCCACCACCGATGGTTTACGCCAAATCACATTACGCAACCTTACCGAACAAGCTTTAGCCCTGCTTGATAAAACCGCAGTGCAGGAATTACTTCCAGCGGGGTTGTATGACCATCAAATCACGATGTCGCAAGCGCTGCACACCATTCATCGCCCACCACCAACCATTAATTTAGATGAGTTTGACGAAGGCAAACATCCTGCCCAAATCCGCTTGATCATGGAAGAATTGCTCGCACAAAACTTATCGATGCTGGCGGTGCGTAGCAAAGGTCAGAAGGATTCAGCGCTACCTCTCGGTCCTTGTCATAAACTAAAAACGCAGCTTTTAGCCCAACTGCCTTTCTCTCCTACAAACGCTCAAACCCGAGTAGTACAAGAGATTGAAGCCGATCTAGAAAAACCGCACCCAATGATGCGATTAGTGCAAGGCGATGTTGGTTCGGGGAAAACATTGGTTGCCGCTTTGGCCGCTGTTAGAGCCATTGAGCATGGCCATCAGGTGGCACTCATGGCGCCAACCGAACTATTGGCCGAGCAACACGCTATCAACTTCGCAAACTGGTTTGAAACAATGGGCATTCAAGTCGGTTGGTTAGCGGGCAAACTCAAAGGTAAGGCAAAGGAAGCCGAGCTGGCTCGTATTGCCAGTGGTGAAGCGCAAATGGTAGTGGGTACTCACGCGCTATTCCAAGAGCACGTTGAATTTCATCACCTTGCTTTGGTCATCATTGATGAACAGCACCGCTTCGGTGTCCATCAGCGATTAGAATTGCGTGAAAAAGGCGCAAAACAAGGCGCCTATCCACATCAGCTCATCATGACAGCAACGCCGATTCCGCGAACGTTAGCCATGACTGCTTATGCTGACTTAGAAACGTCGGTGATTGATGAGTTACCGCCAGGTCGAACACCAATCCAGACTGTCGCGATTCCAGATACCAAACGCAATGATATCGTCGAACGTGTCCGAAATGCCTGCTTAAACGAAGGCAAGCAGGCATATTGGGTGTGTACCCTGATTGATGAGTCGGAAGTATTAGAAGCGCAAGCCGCGGCAGATACCGCAGAAGAGCTTCAACGTAAGCTACCGGACGTAAAAATTGGTCTAGTACACGGACGAATGAAGCCGGCAGAGAAACAAGCGGTGATGCAAGATTTCAAAGACAATAAACTGCATTTGCTGGTCGCAACGACAGTGATTGAAGTTGGTGTGGATGTGCCAAACTCTAGCTTGATGATCATAGAAAACCCTGAACGTCTTGGTTTGGCACAATTACACCAGTTAAGAGGTCGCGTGGGCCGAGGTTCCGTTGCTAGCCATTGTGTGCTGCTGTACCACTCTCCGCTGTCAAAAACCGCGCAAAAACGTCTCGGAGTACTACGTGAAAGTAACGATGGCTTCGTCATTGCGCAGAAAGACCTAGAAATTCGCGGCCCTGGAGAACTATTGGGTACAAAGCAGACAGGTCTTGCTGATTTCAAAATCGCAGACTTAGTTCGAGATCAACGCCTGATTCCCGAAGTTCAGCGTATTGCGCGTCATATTCATGACAATTACCCGACTAACGCAACAGCGATTATCGATCGCTGGTTGGGTGAGCGGGATATTTACTCCAAAGCGTAATGATTGAAAGCGAGCCAAATGGCTCGTTTTTTAATACGCCAAAAGCAAACGTTTGCTTTTTGAGAAAATCTCTCTATAATCGCGCACAAATTTTTAAGTGTGTTAGATCACACTCCACCAACCTGAGTTGACTCTGATTAACAGCAATCACAGGTAACGACGTCAACTCCACCCTGCTCTCCCATTCAGCGAGAACTAGGGAAATATTGCGACTAGCGAGACAAACAATGACAACTTCAAACCGATCTTCGGAACTGGTCTATCAACTCAACGATCGACCACCTTTGCCTCAAACCATTTTTGCCGCACTTCAGCACTTATTGGCGATGTTCGTCGCGGTTATCACTCCGTCACTGATCATCTGTCAGTCTTTGGGTGTACCAGCAGACCAAACGAATACCATCATCAGCATGTCTTTGTTTGCGTCAGGCGTGTCTTCGTTTATTCAAATTCGCACCGTTGGCCCAATTGGCTCTGGTTTGCTCTCTGTTCAAGGCACCAGCTTTAACTTTTTAGGTCCTATTATTGGTGCAGGCCTATCGCTGAAAGCCGGTGGAGCAGACATCAGCACCATGATGGCTGCCATTTTTGGTACGATTTTAGTCGCATCATTTGCAGAAATTTTCCTATCTCGCGTATTGGAGCATGCCCGCCGAATCATCACTCCGCTCGTTTCAGGCATCGTCGTCACTCTTATCGGTCTCACACTGATTCAAGTCGGCTTAGTATCAATGGGCGGTGGCTACGCAGCATTAAATGAAGGAACCTTCGGCAGCTTAGACAAACTTGCTCTGGCTGGGACGGTACTTGGATTAATTGTGATTTTAAACCGCTCGAAAAACCCATACATCCGTGTGGCTTCAATCGTGATTGCGATGCTAGTGGGTTACATCATGGCGTATTTTATGGGGATGGTAGATACTTCTCAGCTAGGCGCAACCGAGATCGTAGCACTGCCCGTACCAATGCAATATGGCTTATCGTTTGACTGGTCTCTGTTCATTCCGCTGGTACTGATTTTCTTTATTACCGCACTAGAGGCCATCGGTGATATTACCGCAACATCTGAAGTGTCTGGTGAGCCAGTAAAAGGCCCAGTGTACATGAAACGTATTAAGGGCGGTGTGTTAGCAGACGGCTTAAACTCTGCAATCGCAGCCGTTTTCAACAGCTTCCCGAACTCAACGTTTAGCCAGAATAACGGCATCATCATGCTAACAGGAGTCGCGAGCCGCTACGTGGGTTACTTTATTTCTGGCATGTTAGTGATTCTTGGCTTGTTTCCTGGCGTCGCTAGCTTTGTTCAGCTGATTCCTGAGCCAGTACTTGGCGGCGCAACGATTGTTATGTTTGGTACGATTGCTGCCGCTGGTGTGCGTATTATCTCTCGTGTTGAGCTCGATCGCCGCGCAATTCTGATCATGGCCTTATCCTTCTCAATGGGACTTGGTATCGCACAAAAACCAGAGATCCTGCAATTTATGCCAGAATTTATTAAGAGTATTTTCTCAACTGGTGTTGCAGCAGGTGGCATCACAGCGATCATTTTAAATCTACTTCTGCCAGAGAAACTGGAAGACGAAGATGAACTTCCTCAGGAAGTGAAAGAGTCTTAAGATTATTGAGAATAAGAAAAGCCCAACCTATTTAGGTTGGGCTTTTTGTTTAAAGGGTGCAGGCCATCGACTTACTTGGTAGGAAAGCTGATTTGAGCGATTAAACCGCCTTCACTGCGATTACGCATCACCACAGAGCCTGAATGCTGGCTGATTATGCGCTTCACAATCGCCAACCCTAGCCCAGTGCCTTCACTACCGCGAGCGGTGTCACCACGCGTAAAGGGTTCAAATAACCTCGCGATTTGAGAATGCTCGATACCCGGTCCGTTGTCCTCTACTGAAATCCACACTAGCTGCTTATCTGCTGTCACACCAGTGCTGATTTTGACCCAGCCATTGCCATAACGTAGCGCATTCACAACTAAGTTACTGATCGCCCGCTTAATCGCAATCGCGCTTCCTTTGGCTGGCGGCAAGTTAAGATTAAGATCTGTTTCAATTTCAACCTCATAGCCACCTTCAGAACTGGCGACGTCACTGGCAATCGTACTGATATCAACCGCTTCAAACGATTCTTGGTTCACCGGTTTGAGGTAATCCATAAATTGACTGATGATCTCATTACATTCTTCCGTATCGCTAATGATCCCCTCCGCAAGATAGCTGTCCTCAGGAGACATCATTTCTGTCGCTAGGCGAATACGCGTCAGAGGCGTTCGTAAGTCATGGCTAATCCCCGCCATTAATAAGGCTCGGTCTTCTTCTAGCTCTTGAATACCTTTCGACATTTGATTAAAGGCTCGAGTTACAGAGCGAATCTCCGATGCGCCTTTCTCTGCTAAGGGGGGCGGGATCTCACCTCGACCGACGTCTTTCGCGGCTCTCTCTAAAGCCAAAAGTGGACGGTTTTGCAAACGAATAAACAACCAACCACCTGCAATGATCAGCAGCGCCATAATCAAGCTGTTACGAAACAGCGGGGCAAAATCTTCTTCTTGCAGCTCAGATAACGGAATACGAATGATGGAGTTCGGCAACTTTTCGATGTGCATCCACAAAATGTAACTTTCATCGCCAAGCAATAAGCGCACTTCTGTGGGCGAACCCAGCTCTTGGCTCATTTCTTCAGACATCAAATCAATCGACATTGCGTGATGAAATTCAATCGCCTTATCGCTGTCAAGGCTGTGAACCGTCACCCCTAGTCTTTCTAATAATTGACGCCTTAACGGTGCATCAGACTTTAAAGGTCCTTCATCATCAAGCACCAAATTGAGCTCATGGGCGAGAATTTTATTGAACTGCTGCAAACTCGGCATCAACGCGTAGTTAAAAACGGCGTAGTAAGAGAAAACTTGGCTCGCGAGAAGCAAAGAGATGAACAGCAGAATAGATTGTGTCAATGAACTTCGGATGCGCATGGAACGTTCCTAGTGGTCCTAATCGCGAAATTTCAGCCTTCAAAGGGAAGGTAATGAAGGCTGAAGTTGCTATAGCCAAGTGCTGGCTATGGAGTGAAGAGATTACACCTCTTTGCCGTCTGGGACGAAAACATAACCTAGGCCCCACACGGTTTGAATGTAGCGCGGCTTGCTCGGATCGTCTTCTAACATGCGACGTAAGCGTGAGATTTGTACGTCAATAGAGCGTTCCATTGCAGAATATTCACGGCCACGCGCCATGTTCATCAATTTATCTCGTGACATTGGCTCACGTGCATTCATCACGAGCGCCTTTAGAACAGCAAACTCTCCAGAGGTGAGTGGCATTGCCTCATCACCGCGGAACATCTCGCGAGTGCCTAGATTGAGTCGGAATTCCCCGAACTCCACCACTTTTTCTTCCGTGCTTGGTGCACCCGGCAACTCTACGGTTTGGCGGCGTAATACTGCCTTGATGCGAGCCAACAATTCGCGTGGGTTAAACGGTTTTGGCAAATAATCATCCGCCCCTACCTCAAGACCTACGATGCGGTCCACTTCATCACCTTTCGCGGTGAGCATTAAGATTGGCAACATATTGTTCGCGTGGCGTAGACGACGACAAATTGACAAACCGTCTTCACCTGGCAACATTAGGTCCAGCACCATTAAGTGAAAGTTTTCGCGCGTTAGTAGGCGATCCATCTGTTCGCCATTGGCGACACTTCGTACCTGAAAACCTTGCTCAGAAAGGTAACGCTCCAATAGAGCACGTAAACGAGCATCGTCATCAACCACTAAAATTTTATGATTTTCTTGCATTGAAACATCCTTTCAGAAGCGTCTATTGTCGAAAATGTATCACTGTTTTTCCTAACGTGCTCAAGCAAATTGTTACTCTTTTTATCTTAAGCGCTTTATTCTCTCTCTAGCAGGTATTTTCAGCACCTACTATTGACCATAATTCCATTCCAGTTCACGTTTGGCCTCAAGCAGCTCTTGCTGTGCCTCAGCCAGCTTGTGACGTTTTTTCTCAATTTTGTCTGCTTTCCCTGAATGCTGAGCTTCGACTAATTCTTCCTCTCGCTCCTCAACTTCTTTAGTCTTTTCTTCCACTTCTGTTTGCAGCTCTTGGCGCAGCTCACCTTCCGAGCATTCATTCTGGATAGCGGAAAGTGCTTGCTCCAAGCCTTTAATGCGATGCTCATTACCTTGCGCTTTTGCATACTCAAGCTGCTGCTCTACCGCTAACTCTTTAGCGTCACAGCCTTTCACTTCATCTTGAGCAAAAACTGAAAGTGAGAAACCTATTGTTAGTGCAGCACTACACATGACTGCTTTGTTCATTTTACTTCTCCGAGAAAGGCACCATGCCTTTATACCAAATATTCTGACATTGAGACCCAAGTCACTCCTAGTGAACTTCATGAGACTTGAATCGGTGATAAAGCCTCAGTCTTCCGAGGCCGGTTGAGTATATTCAATTGAGTTGATGAACCACTCTTTTTCACCTTCTGGGGTGCGTACCGTGAACTCTTCATCCACTTGTTTTTTCAACATCGCTCGCGCCATAGGTGAATCGATAGAGATGTAGTCTTTCGCATCGCCATAAATCTCTTCAGGCCCGACAATACGAAACTTTTTCACTTCTCCTGCCTCATTTTCTATTTCCACCCATGCACCAAAAAAGACTTTGCCTTCTTGTTGCGGAGAATAGTCAACGATCGTGACTTCTGGCAGGAATTTACGAAGGAAGCGGACACGACGGTCGATCTGACGGAGTAAACGTTTATTGAAGGTGTAATCCGCATTTTCTGAGCGATCGCCCAGGCTCGCCGCCCAAGTGACGATCTTGGTGATTTCCGGGCGCTTTTCATTCCAAAGGTAATCATGCTCTTGTTTGAGTTTGTTGTAACCTTCTCGTGTAATCAGCTTAGTTTTCAAATTAACTCCTATCTCAACTAAAAAATGCTGCTCTTTGGCAGCATTAAGGAGATGATATACCCAAAGATCCAATGTTGTTCAGGCTTTGGGTATCAAGGTGATAAGGCGGCCAGAGTGTTACTTTTCGTAATCCGGTTTTTGCGTCACGATGTAATTCGTATCACTCGAAACAACCGCGCCATGTTTTAGGAAGTTTTTACCTAAAATCATGCTGTAATGGAAGCGACCTCGGTCCTGTAAGTTGACTCGGATCTTCTTCTCTAATTCGCCAAGCTTAACATGCATTTCAACCACAGGGCGTACGTTCGCTTTCTCGCCTTTCTTCGCTTTAATACGCATGACATCAACAACAGGCTTGGTAAACGCCTGTTTCATGCCAAGATCGTTCTCATAGGTAAAGCTCACCATGTCTTTGCCGTCTTTCTTAAACTGCTTGATGTTCTTAGCATTGATTGAGCTTACATCTGCACCCGTGTCTAACTTCACAGGGAAAGACATCCCCTCAACTTCAGCCACTTCGATATGGCCAGCTTTGAAAAGTGGCCTTGCATCTAGTAGATGGTCTGCGCGAGTGTTCAGCAACACACCACCCTTGGCTATGTCATGACCAAAGACGAAAAAGGGTTGAGTGTCACCCTCATCAAGCACATCGAGCGCAAACTTCATTGATGTGTCTTTTCTACCGAGAAGAAAGTCTCCTTCGACAACAGGGCGAACCGCGCTGCCAACCTTGAGCTTTTTCAACACTGGTTTGGTGATTTTTTCTTCTTTCCCCTCATCGTTCATTAAATAAAACGTGACGGATTCATCCTTACCTTTTTCTGTTACTTCAAACCCATTTACACGCAGTAATGGCGTTTTCACAGTAAAAGTGGGGTAAGCAGGGACGGTATAACCATCAATGGTGACCTGTTCTTCTGGTGAAACGACTAGAGGTTTTGATTTGAGTGCGCTTTTGAACGTTTTTTCTACGCCACCCAGTAGATTTTCTCTGTCCGTATCAATAACAAAGTGCTGACTCGCGACGTCCCGACCTAAGCGAATTTGCGAACTGAACTTACTGCGATCACGCAGATACACCAACCAACGTTGAGTTTCATTTTCGCCGACTTTGACGGGTAAATAGACTAAAGGGCGCTCGCTTTTGGTCGTTTTCAGCATTCGTACCAAGGGTAATGTCATTGGATGACGCTTGCCATTCTCGCCCTCTAACATAAAAGAGACTTCGTTATGCTTTTTGTCTACCTTGATGTCCAGTGCATGGACGTTGGTATAACGGCTAGAAGTTGAGATGCTGATCTTATATGGCACACCTTCGACTTCAACCGTCTCTTTTTTGCCAATCATTTTTGCGCGTGGCTGTTCTTGAAGGTAATCGTAACCAGCGAAGACCCATGCGTTATCATCGAGATAGGTTTTACCAATCAAGATAGGAGAAGAGAATTGCGTACGCTTGGTCAGGTTCACTTCCGTATCAACGGTGTGACCAGCGATTGTCATCGGCATTTTTATTGTCGGGCGTAGGATGGGCTTTTTGCTTGTTCGACTGCGAATCGCGCTCACTCTTTCCAGATCATCGGTAATCTGTATTTCCTTCCCTGTATAAGGGTGAGGAACCGTAAAGCTAACCTTTACTTGATATGGCTTAAAGCTGTCGGCGTCCCACTTTGCCTTCGTACCACCTAAGTCATCGACAATCGCCCAAAGTAACTCGTTATCTTTCAAATCTTGGTAATCTGGGTGTGAGCTACTGACATGGATATTCTCCGCATGCATCGATGTCGTATCTGCACCAGTATCAATCTTGCCAATAAATGGCACCGCTTTTAGTTCCGGAATGTCACTGTAGTAGACGCTCTCCACACGCCCTAGTACCAATTTGTTATCGAGCTGATAAACGGGAGCTTGTGTGGTTCCTGAGATAGACTGCGCCCAACTAAGCGGGGCGGCAAGTAAGGCACTCGTAAGCGCTAACGCCAAAGACATTTTTTTCATCATGATTATCCGTATAAGCCGAGGTACATTTAGTGATATCAACAACCGTGGAATTAGGTTAGTCGATAACTGCGGATATAAGTTCTCAATTTAATTACAGTTTTGACATAAATATGACTGATGTCCACCAGCGCCCGGTAAATTTTTGCCTCGTTAATTTAAAACATTGCAAATTCTTCGAACGACCCCAATGTTCTATACAACCAAAACTGAATTAAAAGAGAAAACACGGATGAGCCAAGCTATCTGTCGCATGATTGCTCAAGAACTGAATGTTCGCCCAGAGCAAGTCAACGCCGCTGTCACCCTAATTGATGATGGCAACACTGTCCCTTTTATTGCACGTTACCGCAAAGAGGTGACGGGGGGCCTTGATGATACCCAGCTTCGTACTTTGGACAGCCGTCTGTCTTACCTTCGTGAAATGGATGATCGCCGCCAAACCATCCTCAAATCAATCCAAGAGCAAGGCAAACTGACGCCAGAGCTAGAACAAGAGATCGCGCAGGCAGACAGCAAAACTCGTCTTGAAGACTTATACCTACCTTACAAACCCAAGCGTCGTACGAAAGGTCAGATCGCGATTGAAGCTGGTCTTGAACCACTCGCAGATCAGCTTTGGAATCATCCACAAACCGAGCCAGAAAGCGAAGCAAGCAAATACCTTGATGCAGACAAAGGCATCGCAGACACCAAAGCTGCATTGGATGGCGCTCGCGCGATCATCATGGAGCGCATCGCAGAAGACGCAAACTTACTGGAAAAAATTCGCAACCACTTAAATCGCAATGCGGAACTGGTTTCACGAGTCGTTGAAGGCAAAGAGCAAGAAGGCGAGAAGTTTAAAGATTACTTCAACCACAACGAGCCCCTAAGCAAAGTGCCATCGCACCGCGCACTGGCGATGCTACGCGGCCGTAACGAAGGCTTCCTGACATTGGCAATGAATGCTGATCCAGAACAGGAAGAAGGCGCTCGTCAGTCTTACTGCGAAACGATTATCGCCGACCATTATGGCGTGACGCTAAGCAGCGCACCGGCGGATACCTGGCGTAAGCAAGTGATCAGCTGGGCATGGCGCATCAAAGTATCGATGCACATGGAAACCGAGCTAATGGGCGCAATGAAAGAGCGCGCTGAAATCGAAGCGATTGAAGTATTCGCCACTAACCTAAAAGACTTGTTGATGGCAGCACCGGCTGGCCCTCGTGCAACACTTGGTCTCGATCCGGGTCTGCGTACAGGTTCAAAAATCGCGGTTGTCGACTCAACAGGTAAAGTGCTTGCAACCGAAACCATCTACCCTCACCCACCACAAAAACAATACGACAAGTCAGCACAAATCGTTGAGCAGTTGGTGCGTAAGTACAACGTGGATTTGATTGCGATTGGTAACGGTACGGCTTCACGTGAAACCGACAGCTTTGTCGCAGACGTCATCAAACGTGGCAACCTGAAAGTTCAGAAGATCATCGTAAGTGAAGCGGGTGCATCGGTTTACTCAGCGTCTGAGCTTGCAGCAAAAGAGTTCCCGAATATGGACGTATCACTGCGTGGTGCAGTGTCGATTGCACGTCGTTTGCAAGATCCATTGGCTGAACTCGTGAAAATTGATCCTAAATCTATTGGTGTGGGTCAATACCAGCACGATGTAAGCCAATCTATGTTGGCAAAACGCCTAGATGCGATTGTGGAAGACTGTGTAAACGCGGTTGGTGTTGATGTGAACACTGCTTCTGCGGCGCTACTGACGCGCGTAGCAGGCTTATCAAGCACCATCGCGCAGAACATTGTCGACTTCCGCGATGAGAACGGCCGCTTCGAAGCACGTACAACCTTGAAGAAAGTACCTCGTTTAGGTCCTAAGGCGTTCGAGCAGTGTGCGGGCTTCCTGCGTATTATGGATGGTAAGAACCCACTTGATGCGTCTGCGGTTCACCCAGAAGCGTACCCAGTGGTCAAAGCGATTTCTGAGAAGAACAACAAAGATATCAAAGCACTGATTGGTGATTCAAGCTTCCTTAAAGGTCTGCATGCGGTCGATTACACCGACGATAACTTCGGCGTTCCAACCATTACAGACATCATCAAAGAGTTAGACAAGCCGGGTCGTGACCCACGTCCAGAATTCAAAACGGCGACCTTTGCAGAAGGTGTAAACTCGGTATCTGACTTGGAACCGGGCATGATTCTAGAAGGCGTGGTGTCTAACGTAGCCAACTTCGGTGCCTTCGTTGATATCGGCGTTCACCAAGATGGTCTTGTGCATATTTCTGCACTGACAGATCGTTATGTGTCTGACCCACGTGAAGTGGTGAAAGCGGGCGACATCGTCAAAGTGAAAGTGATGGAAGTTGACGTGCAGCGTAAACGTATTGGTCTATCGATGCGTATGAACGACGAACCGGGTCAAGACAACCGTAGCCAACGCTCATCAGCAGCGCCGCGTCGTAATGACCAACCGCAGCGTCGTCAGCCTCGCCGTGATGATTCGTCATCGAACAGCGCGATGGGCGGTGCATTTGCTGCAGCGTTTGCTAAAGCGAAAAAGTAATCTTACCTAGGCTTCACCGCTAACGAGCTTTCATAACTAAAAAGAAAACGCTCCAATCAGTCAACCTGCTTGGAGCGTTTTTGTTTGAGTAGGATATTGAGTCGTCATAATACTGCTATCACTTCTGACGGGGTATGGGGAGCGACTGCATGACCATAATGAAACTTGATCACCTTCCTGCGCTTTTCCATTAATCCTTCATTGATCGCAGCATCCAAAATGCGCTTTGGTAAGCGAAAGCGGATCGCGTAGCCTTTCCCCTGGTCTTCACTATACGATTTGAGCGCAAGCAAACTAAAAAGCCGTTCTAGTGTATCTTCCGGCTCTTCTTGATAACGCGTGTCGACTTCCGTTTCCATATCATAATCAGGATGCTCTGAAGGATCCCAAGAAGACTGACGTCGGCGCTTGTCATCACCTTTTACTTTTCGCTCTGCATTGGTTTTGGCCAATGCGACCGTTGGCGTTACAGGCTCTCGGACTTTATTGTCGCGAGCTGCTTGTTCCGTCTGCACATTCACGGATGGGGCGATCAGTGGCACACTTACGTTGGTCGGTGACACAATCATTGCGAACCCTCCTCAGAGTCGCCCAACTCGTCAATATGGCTTAGCTTTATTGGCTAATAAAACCTCACCAGCCTTTATATCGACCACTTTTTAAACAACTTGAGGTATTTCCGCTCGTACTTGCTCAATCGTGAGCAAACTCTCGGATTTGAACACAAAATTCGTCATGTTCGGTGATAAAAGGCGCGTGAGAGGACTGATTAAAAACAAACTGCTGGGTATGAGGCAACTGTTCACTTAAATCGTTAGCTACTTTAATTGGCACCAACCCATCTAAACGGCCATAAAGACGCAACATTGGAACAGAAAGAGACGTCAACGCATCGCGCAGATCCACATCAGCAAGGATGTTTAGCCCAACCAACAGCGATTCAGGGTTTGGCTGAGGGCGCGATAGTACCGCTTGCTTGAGCTGTTTAACGTCTTTACGCGCTGATGGGCTGCCCATCGCTTGCAACGCCATAAAGTGCTCAATGGTCAGTGAGAAATCTTCTAGCAACTGAGAGGTGAACGCACTCAGTACATTCGGTTGAATGCCACGCCAAGGTTTTTCTGCGGCAAATTTAGGTGAGCTGGCAACCGTAATCAACTTAGCCACGCGCTCGGGCATATTTAATGCCACATGCGTCGCCACTAAACCTCCGAGGGACCAACCAAGCCAAATCGCTTTCTCTGGCGCACCTTGCACCACCAAGTTAGCAATATGGTCTAAATCTTCAGCATGAGATTCGGCGCTATGTCCGTACCCCGGAAGGTCAACCACATGAACTCGGAAATAAGGTTGAAGAGACTCGACTGTCTGCTGCCATACCGCACCATTCATGCCCCAACCATGCAGTAACACCAAATCTGGTCCCTGACCAAATGACTGCCAGTGTAATTTCGTGCTCATGCTCTCAATCTCTCCCACTTATTTTATTCCCTACGGCTTCAGCCAAGCGTTAGGCTGAGTAAAATATCACCATGAATAAACGCTATGTTATCTCATCACTGGCAAAACATCATGCATCGCGTATTGAGCAGTCAATGCGGCCTGTGTCGGTTCCCTATTCAAACACCAAGCCACACAAATACTCTGCGCTGGTGCGAGCACTGTTTAAAATACCTAACTCCGGTAAAACGATGTCAACGCTGCGGTTTATCATTACAGAAAGAAGAAATGAGTACGGATAGTATTTGTGGTGAATGTCTTTCAAAGCCACCGCCATGGCAAAGGCTATACACGTTAGGCGATTACGACTTTCCCCTTTCACGGGAAGTACAACGCTTTAAAGATCACGGAGAGTCTTGGCATGTAAAAGCATTAACCGAGCAACTGGCACAGCGCATCACCACGCCAGCTCCAATCATTACCAGTGTGCCATTGCACTGGCAGCGTTACCTGCGCCGGGGTTTTAATCAAAGTGATGTTTTAGCCCGACACCTCGCCAAGCAATTGCAGACTAATTTTGATGCGAAGGTCTTTCGTCGAGTAAGGCTCGCCCAATCACAGCGTGGTAATACCAAAACAAGCCGTGAACAAAACTTAAAAGGCGCGTTTATTCTCAATAAGCGCCCTCACTCTTCCCATGTTGCCATCGTCGATGATGTAGTCACCACAGGCAGTACCGTCCGACAATTATGTCATTTACTACTTGAAGTTGGCGTAGAAAGCATCGATATTTACTGCATCTGCAGAACACCTGCTCCTCGTTCTCTCTAGATCGCTTCGCCATGCCTTAGCATCAAAAAGACTAGACCCATACGTCAACAAGAGTAGAATAGCAGCAGTAACCTACAAATTTACTCGGGTATTCGTCGTGTCAAATATTACTATTACAGAAACTGCGCAAACGCATTTCGCTAACCTTTTAGGTCAACAACCTGAAGGCACTAACATTCGTATTTTCGTTGTGAACCCAGGTACACAAAACGCTGAGTGTGGCGTGTCTTACTGCCCACCAGAAGCAGTAGAATCGACCGACACTGAACTCTCTTACAGCGGTTTTTCAGCTTACGTGGATGAGCTGAGCCTGCCATTCCTTGAAGACGCTGAAATCGATTTTGTTACCGATAAAATGGGCTCTCAGCTAACGCTAAAAGCACCTAACGCTAAAATGCGTAAAGTTGCGGACGACGCACCACTGGTTGAGCGCGTTGAGTACGTTATCCAAACCCAAGTCAACCCACAGCTTGCTGGCCACGGTGGTCACGTAAACTTGGTTGAGATCACTGAAGACGGTGTTGCAATTGTTGCATTTGGTGGCGGTTGTAATGGCTGTTCTATGGTTGACGTAACACTAAAAGAAGGCATCGAGAAAGAGCTGCTAAACCAGTTCATTGGTGAACTAACCGCAGTTCGTGATGCTACAGAACATGACCGTGGTGATCACTCTTACTACTAAGAGTAAACACTGTCAGAAAATGGGAGGCTTCGGTCTCCCATTTTTGTATCGATACTGAGGTGATGCTGAGATGCTTAGCTCGACTCGTAAAATCTGCTAGAAACTCAGGCGGAGTTCTCATATATTAAGAATCTTACGCATCTCGTAAACGCCAACGACACCAAGGAGCCAGCGTCATGCCGAAACGAACCCCACCAGAGATACTCTCATGCCAGACGGTTGCAAAATCCAAACTGTTTGCTGTGGAAGCGCTCGACCTTCGTTTTTCCAATGGTGAGCATCGTACTTATGAGCGTATGAAGCCAAGTGGACGAGATGCTGTAATGGTGGTTCCTGTAACAGAACAAGGCGATTTATTACTGGTGCGTGAATACGCCGCTGGAACTGAACGTTACGAGCTAGGTTTCCCAAAAGGGCTGATTGACCCAGGAGAAACACCACACCAAGCTGCGGATCGTGAGTTAAAAGAAGAAATCGGCTTTGGCTGTAATCAGTTAACCCCGTTGAAACAAGTTATCCTCGCGCCATCTTACTTTTCGAGCAAAATGACTCTATTTTTAGGACAGGCGCTTTATCCAGAGAAGCAAGAAGGCGATGAGCCTGAACCACTGGAAATTGTGCGTTGGCCACTTGCGCAAGCCGAAGAGTTATTAACTCACATGGATTTCTGTGAAGCACGAAGCATCACAGCGCTAATGTTGGCACTGAAACACTTACCAAACACCACTCACAAGCATAACCAATAACGGTCATTAGAACCGAATAACACTGTGAGTAAGGACTATCACTTATGCCAATGACAAAAGATCTATCTCACCTACTTCCTCAAGTCATCGAGATTGCCCGCAGTGCTGGGCAAATGATCCTCGAAATATATGAAAAGAAGCAATACGAGGCCTACACCAAAAGTGACGAAACTCCCGTAACAAGTGCAGATATTGCAGCTCACAAGTTCATCACTGAACGCTTGAGTGATCTGACGCCTGACATTCCCGTGTTGTCAGAAGAAGACGCAGACATAAGCTTAGAGCAACGCGCTCAGTGGGAACGTTATTGGTTAGTCGACCCTCTTGATGGTACTCAAGAATTCATCGCTCGCAGTGGTGACTTTGCCACTATTATCGCGTTGGTCGACAACAATCGACCAACCATGGGCGTCGTTTACGGTCCTGTATCTGGCGTGACTTACTACGCTTATAATGGCAAAGGCGCCTGGAAAATTCCCGACATGTCGGACAGCGTCAAAATCCATACACACAAACACGAACAGCCAGAGCAAAGCATCGCAATTGCTATTAGTCGTCGCCAAGACATCAATCGTATTACTAACCGTATGAGCAGCGCCTGGAATTACGACTTAATACCGCTCGGTTCTGCGGCATTGAAAGCATGCCTCGTCGCGGAAGGGGCGGTAGATTGCTATCTCCGACTAGGTCCAACAGGTGAGTGGGACACCGCTGCGACACAATGCATTGTTGAAGAAGCTGGCGGACGTATTCTCAGCACGCAATTAGAACCGCTGTCATATAACGAGCGGGAAACACTAGAAAACCCGAATTTTATTGTTCTTGGTGATGCGGATTTACCTTGGAATGAGATTTTACAACGCAAAGATTAAGCGCCCTATCGGTAAAATTTAGAGCACAAAATTCTAGCAATAGAAAGGCCACGAATATCTTCGTGGCCTTTTCTTTTTGACCTTCTGTACAGCACTTGGAGTATTTGGCCTACTATGTTCCAATTGCCTGTAAAGCTGAACGAAAGAAAACAAATCAATTAAAAATCATGGTTTTAAATTTCCATTCATTCCCAATGTACAGCGAATAGAGGTTTTAGCTTACAATGATCCAAAAGCAAAAAGAGCTGCACAATAGCAGCTCTTTTAAGATATTGGATTTTGTCACGATAGGTTAGAAGCGCCCTTGGTAGTTAAACTCATATTGACCTTGAGCATTCGGCTTACCCAACCATTTTAGTTGCTCCCCCATGCTGGATGGGAACTCTGCACCAGGTTTGAACCACGCTTTGGTTGAGTACCGTTGATTAGGCATCAGTTCAGCGGAAAACGCCGCAGAGACTTGTTTGCTGCTCTGCTCACCAGTTGCCGTCAATACACTATCCTGACAGTTTATATCGGCAATCACAGGACCGAGATCTAAGCTGCCAACGGGGCTTTGAATACCACTGGCATTCCATACTAAAGTGCCTTCACCGTTCTTACACCAAGGCGCAGCATAAGTCGCATGACGAATATTCAGCTCAAGCTGCCCATCAACACCAACAGGCACAGGGAGGCGCGCTTGCTCAACAACTTTTACCGCCGGAATTGAGGCAACTAAGTTTTTGGCATAAGGGCCATCACTTAAGCTATAGCCGACAAAACCGCGCCCACGAACGTCCATTTCACTACCACGACCAAAGCGCACAGCAAACTCAGCTTTACCTGTCAGTAGACTCGACCATTGGAAATCCCAATTAACTTCTCCAAGGTTCTGGCGCTGCCAACGAATACTAGCAGCTTGACCTTGCCATACCGAACCGTTGGCTCCTTGAATGTCCAGGCCTCTCACTGTTGGTGCTTGTTGTAACACCCAAGAGACTGGTAATCCCATTAAAAGACTGACTGAAAAAAAGACGATAAAGATAACAACGTAAAGTACTGCTCGCTTCACCTTAACCTCGCTTAAACTGAAGGCGGTTTACATCGATCATGCCCGCTTGCTCTGTTCGGTCGATATCTAAAAATTCGACTTCAATACCCTGTTGCTCTTTCAAGTAACGTAACCAATCCACTAGTTGATTAAACGCGAGTGGTTTGATCCACACTTGAACGCTCTCATTACGAGGTTGTACGCGAATCAACTCAACTTTATAACGACGAGCTGAAGAAGAAACCAACTGATTCAACGGTTGACTAGAGTAGCTCACACCGCTGCTTTTTCGCAGTGCAGTGATGCCATCCGCTTTATCTTGTACCCAAGCTAGCAACTGTTTTTCGCTTTGAATACGTGACTGAGCTAGCTCCGCACGTTGGCTCATTGGCTGTAATAAACCCCAATAAATAATACCGATAACGGCAATAGCGCCACATCCCATGACCAAACGCTGCTCACGCTGCGAGATGCTACTCCACCAAACCTGAGCTTGAGAAATTAAGTTTTTCATCATCACCTCACAAACGCTTCAAAACAAAGCTGCCAACCACAACGTTATCGCTACGGTTCAACTGACCTTGCTCAACATTAAACTTCTCTGCCAATTTCACACGAGCCTGCTCAAAAGGTTGGAAGTCTGAACTACGAGCCTGAATACGTACTTCGCCACGTTGTCCGTCGTATTTAAAGCTAGTGATCTCCAAGTCGCTGACCTGACCAAGCGTCGCGGGTAATGCCGCCAACCATGACAACATTGCCTGCTGACCACTTCCACCAGATAAGCGGCGCTCTTCATCATCCATTTGTCGTTTGAGGTAACTAACGGTAGGAATGCGTCGTTTATTTGGGAACACCTGGCGGAAAATACGCTCACTCTCCTCACGATACGCTTGAGCTTGTGCTTCGTACTTGTGGACCACGAGCAACTGCTGCGCAACCATGACGACGATAAGCACCCCCGCAGCAATGGTGGCTTTTTGCCAGAGCTTCCAGTATTTACCCCAAGAAGATTTCGGCTTGAAGATCCCAGTCAGCAAATTGACTTTGCTTTCTGTCACCCCCTTCGCCAGTAAAGCCATCGTCATTTCTTCTGGTTGCGGCTCCCATATTTCAGGTAACGCAGATTCCGGGACCGAGCTATAGCAATCGAGCTTCCAACCTTCATGATTTTGTAGATAAGAAGAGAGGTAAAGGTCTAACCAAGAAGCGTCGACAACCGCGCCCTCTGTCGCAGAGTGACGAATTAGCCATTGCTCGCCAATCATTGCAGCACAGCTGTGCTCTCCACGAACCGGTAACGCAAGCACATCGGGTAAAATGCGTTTAATAGCGATACCTTGGCTTGAGAAACGTTGCAGTACAGTCTGAATCCAAGCACGTTCAACTGCGCAAATCTGCGCTTTATCCGCTTGTTTACCCAACACGCTAAAGTGCAGGCCATCAACGTCCTGAGCAACTTCGTCTTCCACTAAGTACGGTAACATCGCCTCGAATTGGCGTGTTGCACCAGGTGGTATATCCACTTGCGTCAGGACCACATCATTACTCGCCAACAGCGCCACAACTTGGCGCTGACCAGCATATGAGACCAACTCATCTAAGTGTTCCCACCCGGCGATTTCACCGCTAGCAATCACTTCCTGTTGATCTGTCGACCACACCACCCAAGGAATGGTACTTTGTTGTTCGCTACTCAGCCGAACGGTCAGAAACTCGCTCACTGATCCCTCCAAAACGACGGCGAACTACGGTCACCGTTTCTCTATTTGTACTTTGCAAAAGGCTTCGGATACGTACACGTGATTCATCCACCAACACTTGTGCATCCAATTCAAAAAAGGCGCTATCCACACCCAAATAGCCTTTGGCGTTTTTCTTTACATCTTCACTTAAGCCAGCCATTTCTGACTCTGCTAAAAATTCATCAATGCTATCCCACCCATCAAATGGGCGTTTTTCAATTAGCTGAATCGCATCACTACTGCTTAAGTTTGGTGAGAACATTGCCACCAAAATCGGAGCTTGCTCAACATCAATCGTATTCACGTTTAAACGCCAGTCATCACTTGGTAATGCACAGACCAACGGCTCCAATTTTTGGAAAATTTCACCACTCACCTGATAGACAGCCCGTAACTCGGAAGCATCTGCCATCCAACCATTTGATGCCAAATAGGAAGGCTTCATCGCTTCATATGTGCTGTCTTCAACCCCAGTAGTCGAACGGACAGAGTCATCAGCATCAATGTATTCCCAAGTAGAGTCTGCAATGATTTCTGCTTGATATGGCTCGACATCCAACTCTTCTAATAGGCGCTGCAATACATTCACTAAATATGGTCTTGTAATTTGCTGACCCGTTGGTTGCACACGACTCAATACATTTAGATTAAAGCACGCTTGCTTGTCTCTAATTCGTCCCGCCGCTTGACCATAATCTAACGGATAGACTTGCTCTTTTATCGCCCACGGTTGACTCATATTAATCGTGTCGGTGTCTTTATAACTTTGTTCGATACCCACTTTTGCTAGCGCCTCGACGCCAAGGCTGTACCAGTACGCTTGCTGGTAATTGATTTGATTAGCGCCTCGCTGAAACTGCAAGAACAAACGTTCCGACATGCTGGCGGCAACCGTCGCCATAATCGCCAGCAACATCAACACTATAATCAAAGCAACACCGCGCTGACGGTTAACCATTATTGCTGTCTCCTGAACTTTCCTCTTTCTGACTCAATGTGCCATCAGGAGTGAGATAAGTGCGGGCAATTTCTCCATAGTCTTTGAGAGTGAGAACAACAGAAACCGCTTTCGGCAGCGCTTTTTCTTCAGCCCACTCTTTTTTCCATTGCTTACCATCATAAAAACGCATATCAAATGACTCGACCTGGGTTAGCAATGGAGTAACAGTGCCTTGTTGCCCAACCGGCGTATCAGGATAGTGCCACCATACTCGCTGCAGTGTTTCTTCTTTTAAGCGATAGCCAACCTTGGTTACTTCTCCACGAGGGAACTGCTGCTGAGGGTTGTGCCAACCTAAACGGGCAAACATCAGTCCTTTGGTATCGGAGTCCAACAGGTAATCGGACCAAAAAATTAGCCGGCTAGAAGGCTCTTCACCATTAGTACGCGTTTGACGCATCGCCATTTGACGAAAATCGTTATCCATCATAACCATGGCACGCTGAATTTCGTTTAAGCGTTGGGTTCGTTCTTGTGATAGCGCATTGCTACGCTGTACTTGCGATACCACTTGGTACGCTGCGACACTTAAACTGGCAAAGATGGCAATCGATACCAACACTTCAATAAGTGTAAAACCTTTTACCCTTTGGCGCGTGTTTGCGCGGGGATGATTATTGCGCCACATAGCTTCGTACCGTTAATACAGGGCTCGCGCTTTTCTCTACCGAGACGCTCACATCAAATGCTTTCAGCAATGGCTGCGTCGTGGCGACTGGCGTGACTTTCCAGAACCAAGTGCGTCCTGCCAGCTCTTCTGTGCCGTTTTTCGCTTTGAGTTCTCCGGTAT
Organism: Vibrio sp. 1731; assembly: GCF_033339955.1. NCBI lineage: Bacteria > Pseudomonadati > Pseudomonadota > Gammaproteobacteria > Vibrionales > Vibrionaceae > Vibrio > Vibrio sp. 1731. Next base: position 176,746 of record NZ_JAWOVO010000005.1, read on the forward strand.
TCAACATCACATTTGCCATCTGATTATCCACAACCATGGCTGCAAACATTTTTTCTTCTAGATAACTGATTGTATTAATATGCTGGCTCACAGAGCGAATGACACTGATGGCAGCGGTAGCGAAAATTGCCAGTGCGACCAATACTTCCAGTAAGGTCATGCCTCTCGTCCGGCGATGACTCAAATTTGGGCGAGCTTGCTTAAAATTGCGCATTCTCATCCTCTTTCACTTCTTCGCCCGGAGCTAATAACAAAATTTGTCCACTTTCTTTGCCAATGACTCGCCAACCGTCATTAAAGGCATCACCATTTTGCGGAAAAAAAGACAGGGTAAATGGCGTGACTTCGGCGCTGGAAAAGATAAACACTTGCGGTGGCTGAATTTTCTTTTCGTCCTCTTCTTCTGCGAACATGTCTTCATCAAAAAGAGAACCTGGTTTGAATAAGCGCTCATCATTATCCCAAGCACCACCTCCGAGCTCGAGTTGTAGCGTAATATCTTCTTCTAGCTTGGTTTTGCTCGGAATCTGCTTTAATTTCAGAGGCTGCCAACCTTCTGAGGTTAAACTCAGTAGAGCGTAGGTCGATTTGGTATCATCCACTCGAACGCCAAAATCTTTACCGCTCAGCACCGCTTCTTCATTGAGCAGCTGTAAACGCTGAAAAAAGCTTTGAGCATACTGTTTGGAAAGATCTTTTTGGCTAGTCGGTAACGTCGAGATCACGGCCACAGCCGTAAGAGATAGCAAAACCAGCACCAATAGAATTTCTATCAATGTAAAACCGTTATGTTTTCGCATTTGTTTCATTAGTGCTGGCTTAGGCTCAATTATTGGAAGTCTTGCATGTTCCAGTTGCCAATATCTGCAGCTGGACCTTCTCCACCCTCTTGGCCATCTGCGCCTAGAGTGAAGATATCGATTGTACCGTTATCACCTGGGCTTAAGTATTGGTACTGGTTGCCCCAAGGGTCATTAGGAAGACGTTTGATGTAACCACCATTACGGTAGTTGCGTGGCTCTGGGTTAGATGGCTTGCTAACCAATGCTTCTAGACCTTGGTCCGTTGTTGGGTAAACGCTGTTATCCAACTTGTACATATCTAGGGCATTTTCCAGCGCTACGATATCCGTAATCGCTTTTTGTTGGTCAGCCTTCTCTTTGTTACCCAATAGGTTTGGAACAACAAAACTTGCCAAAATACCCAGGATAACCACAACAACCATCACTTCTAAAAGTGTAAAACCCTGTTGTTTACTACGCTTAAACTTCATTTTTTTCTCCGAAAGTTAGATTAAAGCCATGCCGTTAGTAGACACGTCTTAATTCGAAATTATCCGCTCATCAAGTTATTCATTTCTAGCATTGGCATCAAGGTCGCCATCACAATGAACAACACTAATCCAGCCATTAATGCAATCAGCGCAGGAGTAAACACACCCAGAGCAATATTGACTGTTGATTCAAAGTTTTGATCTTGGTTATCGGCTGCCCGCGTCAACATGCTCTCTAATTCACCACTTTGCTCACCACTGGCGATCATGTGTAGCATCATTGGTGGAAACAAGCGAGTTTGGTCCAACGCCTTACGCAAACTAGCGCCCTCTCGGACGTTATCCGCTGCAAGCAAGACTTGCTGCTTCACATAACGGTTAGACATAACATCTACCGCAACGCGCATACCCTCGAGAATTGGAATCGCACTGGAAGTACAGATCGAAAGTGTTCGTGCGAATCGTGCGGTATTCAAACCTCGAGAGATCTTACCTATTAGCGGTAAGCTCAAGATTTTTCTGTCCCAAGCTAAGCGAAAGTCTGGCTTTTGCAACGCCAGTTTGAGGCCATAGAAAAGCGCCACCAGCACAACGAAAATAATCAGCCCCCAATCTTGCACAAACTCACTGGCTGCCAGTAAAAATTGCGTCGATTGAGGTAACTCTTGGCCCATCTGAATGATGGGTTCAATGATTTTAGGAACCACTGTCGCCAATAAGAACGAAACGATGACAACCGCGAATACCACCAAAACTACAGGATAAATCATGGCTTGAAGCAATTTAGATCGCATCTTTTGGCGGTTTTCGACATAGTCTGCCAAACGCTCTAATACGGTATCGAGGTGACCTGATTTTTCGCCCGCCGCAACCATAGAGCGGTACAGTTCATCAAACACGTGTGGGTAATCGGCAAAACTGTCGGCGAGCGGATAACCCTCGGTTACTTTCGAGCGAACCGCAGCCAACATAGAACGAATCCTCGGCTTTTCAGCCTGCTCAGAGACCGCACGCAAACACTCTTCCAAAGGCATTCCTGATTGGACTAGCGTAGACAATTGCCGTGTGATGAGTGCCAGCTCAGATGTCGAGATGCCGCGCTTAAAGCTGACTGAACCTGAAGACTTAGCCGATTTAGCTTTCGTCTCAACCACTTCAATCGGGATCATCCCTTGCTCTTTGAGTCGCTGGCGCACTTGTCGGGCGTTGTCCCCTTCTATCGTGCCTTTTTTATGCTTGCCTTTTGCATCTAGCGCTTTGTACTCAAATGCCGCCATTAGGTTTCCTTCGTCACTCGCATCACTTCTTCAAGTGACGTAATGCCACGACGCACTTTGCTTAAACCATCGCTGCGAATACTTGGCGTATGGGCGCGAACGGCTCTCTCAATTTCTTGCTCACCAGACTCTCGGTGAATCAACTCTTGTACTTGCTCATCAACCATAATGAGCTCGTGGATACCTGTTCGACCTCGGTAGCCTTTTTGGTTACACGCTTCACAGCCTTTTGCTCGGTGCAGTTCTAACGGTTCATGCGCTTCCATACCAAACAGTTTTTTCTGTTCCGCATCGGCTTCATACGGCTCTTTACAGCTTGGACAAAGCGTTCGAACTAAGCGCTGCGCTAGCACCCCTAATAACGAAGAAGAAATAAGGAATGGCTCAATACCCATATCACGTAGACGCGTAATCGCACCCACTGCGGTGTTGGTGTGGAGAGTCGACATTACCAAGTGACCCGTTAAGGACGCTTGCACTGCAATTTGTGCGGTTTCTAAGTCACGGATCTCACCGACCATCACCACATCCGGGTCCTGACGCAGAATGGCACGCAAGCCGCGCGCAAACGTCATGTCGACCTTTGGGTTCACCTGAGTTTGACCGATGCCATCAATATCAAATTCGATCGGGTCTTCAACCGTTAGAATGTTGCGTTCGTTGCTATTGATCTCTTGCAAGCCAGCGTACAAGGTGGTGGATTTACCAGAACCTGTCGGGCCCGTCACCAAGATGATACCGTGAGGGCGGCCAATCAAGTGACGGAAGTTGTCATGCACTGAAGGGGTCATGCCCAAACTATGTAAATCAAGACGAGTCGCGTTTTTATCCAACAGACGCATTACCACGCGCTCCCCATGAGAGGACGGCATCGTCGATACACGCACGTCCACCGCACGACCACCGATACGCAACGAAATACGGCCATCTTGAGGCACACGCTTTTCTGCGATATCTAGTTTAGCCATAACCTTCACACGAGAAACTAGCAAAGGCGCTAGCTTACGACTTGGGGTCAGAACTTCACGTAATACGCCATCGACACGGAAACGAATCGAAAGGGTTTTCTCGAACGTCTCAATATGAATATCCGACGCACCTTCTTTGATCGCTTCACCCAACATGGCGTTGATCAATTTGATGATTGGCGCATCGTCTTCCGATTCTAATAAGTCTTCATCATGCGGCAGTTCTTCAGCCAAAGAGAAGAAATCATCGCTATCAGCACCAATATCTTCCATCAACTGACGCGCTTCAGACGAGTCGCGTTGATATGCTTCAGTCAGCTTTTTATCAAAGGCTTCTTTATCGATAGGTTGCGGTACGAAGCTTTTCTTTAATACACGACGGACTTCAACCAGAGCCGCAGGGTTAAGCGGCTCGACATAGTAAAGAATAGGTGGACGCTCAGGATGCTCTGTCTCCAGCACCAGTTTAAAGCGGTTGGCAAAACTGAATGGCAGACGACGCATACTTGGCGCTGTGTCTAACATATCAACCATTAGTTGTTTTCCATTTGATCAATAAACGCTTGGATCTCTGTTGGGTGCTGACGCTCCTGGCCAAAGGCTGGCATAACCGGGATCTTCTCGTCAGCCATCAACTTCAAACCTTGATCCGCTTTGTAAAGCTGTTCTGCGCGAATAAAGTTGTATTTACGCTGCGTAATACCGTCGGCCGTCACACCATCGCGAATAATCGTCGGCTTGATGAACACCATCAAGTTACGTTTTTCTGTTTGCGTGCTAGTTGACTTGAACAGATGGCCAAGTACCGGAATGTCACCCAATAGCGGCACTTTAGACTCACTTTCAAGTGCGCGTTCATCGACCAAACCACCAAGAACCAACATCTGACCATCTTGGATCATGACAGAGGTGTTTAACTGTCGTTTAGCAAAGCGAACGTCAACCGCACCGTTTGCGCCTAATACGTTGGAAACTTCTTGTTCAATGTTTAACTGTACAGAGTCACCTTCGTTAATTTGTGGCACTACTTTGAGTTTGATACCGACTTCTTTACGGTCAACCGTTTGGAATGGGTTGTCGTTGTTTGAGCCAGCCGTAGAGCCCGTAATAACCGGAACCTCTTCACCCACAATAAATGATGCTTCACCATTATCCATTACAGTGATACTTGGAGAAGATAGAATGTTTGAGTTGGAGTCAGAAGCAACAGCACTAATTAGCGCTGTCCAGTCACCCATGACAATACTCATTGCCGCACCATTTACTCCGCTAAGTGCTGACGCTAGCGTAGAGTAGTCACCTGATTCAGTAACATCATATGGCGTTCGTTCGCCATTAGAGTTGGTATAGTATTCAGTTCGGGTTTGATCTTTTGCTTCTTCTAGCCCAACCATCACCTGACCAATCGGGGCTCCTGAGTTACCGTACTGAATTACAGCACCCGTTTCTAATGAACCCCACTGAACACCTAGGTTAATACCATCACCTTCAGACATTTCGACAATTAACGCTTCAATAAGAACCTGAGCACGACGAATATCGAGTTGAGAAATGACGTCTTGTAATGCCATCATAATATCTGGTGGCGCTGTTAAAACTAACGAGTTAGTTGCAGCGTGAGCAGCAATGACGACCTCACCACGCGATGCACCTGATGTTTTCTGACCGGCTTGTTTTTCAGCTTGCAGGTTATCGGAAACACCTTTCAATACATCCACCAAATCTTCAGCTTTCGCATTTTTCAGGTACACAACTCGGTTGTTACCTTTTGTCGCCATTTCAACATCAAGTTGACGAATCAAACGTTTCAAGCGGGCTCTTACTTTTGGATCACCAGAAATTAAAATCGCGTTAGTACGTTCATCGGCCACAATTTTAGGTTCAAGGAACTCTGGCGTGCTTTTCTGATTCGCACTTTTATTCAGTGCTTCAACAATGCGTACCATTTCAGCAGCAGATGCATTACGCAGCTCTACCAATTCAATTTCTTTATCACCGGCTTGGTCAACACGCTTGATGATCTCTGCTAAGCGATTCACTACTGCCGCACGACCTGTGATCAAGATAATATTCGCTGGATCATAATGAACCACGTTACCGGCACCGGCGTTATCAATCAGCTGACGAAGTAGAGGAGACAACTCTCGAACCGACACATTACGCACCGCGACAACTCGAGTGATAACACTATCGCCTTGCGCGCTGCCATCACCTAACACAGGGATTGCTGAGGTTTTTGAGTCTTTTGCTTTGATAACCTTAAGTACCCCATTGTCCATCTCTACGACTGCGTAACCGTATACTTCAAGGACATTAAGGAAAAAGCTGTAGTATTGCTCTTCGTTAAGAACGTCATAGCTGCGGACATCGATTTTACCGCGTACTGAAGGATCAACAATGATGGTCTTTTCGAGGTTACGACCCACTATGTTGATGAATTCTTGAATATCAGTGCCTTTAAAGCTCGCACTAAATTCGTTTGCCATTGCACCTGGTACGCAGAGTAAACTTCCTGCTAGTAGCCAAGCACTTTTGCTGAACCAATGTTTCACGTATGTCTCCCTGAACTTACGCCGGTTGCCTAAGTCTTACAATTGGATATAGATATCGTACTGTTGGCCGTCTCGCTCAACAGTTAAATTTAATTCTTGCGGATCGCTCATCACTTGCATCAGTTGTACTGAAGAAGACGGGTCACTTAAATCGATCCCGTTCAGTTGAACCGCAATATCGCCAGGTTGTAGTCCTACATCATTAAATAATGCGGCATCACGACCAGGTGATACTCGATAACCAACAATGTCTCCGTCTTTTTTGACGGGTGAAATGGTGATGTATTTAAAAACGCTTTGTGGATCTTTCGCAATTTCCTCGCGGATTTGCTCTAATTTCTCTCCAACGTCAGACGTCGCTGCTTCTGCTCGCTGAGCTTGCGCCCTAGCTACCTGCGGCGATTCAGATAGCTTCTTATATTCTATACCTTCCATCATTAAGGTCTCGTCTCGACCTTGGTTATCAATGATGACGCGATCCACCAATACCGCTTTTAGTGTCGCACGTGTCCCTTCGATTTCTTCACCCAAACCGTACGTAGCTTGCTTACCTCGGTTAGCAATAACAGCAAGGCTGGTGTTGGCATCACTACTTGCAACCGCACCGACCAGCGTAAGGTTAAGGCGCGTCTTAGGGGCGTCTTTAACAATAGGCTGTTCTACAACCGCCGCTTTTTGCTCAGTGTATTTACCGAATAGGTTGGCATTCTGAAGGGCATTAAAATCTATCGCGTCGCCTTTATTGCTCGCAGCAACGCTACTCGCCGATGGACGCCATTGCGGCACTTCCGACGATTGAGGTATGGCTAACCACACAATTTTGCCAAGTATCCATCCGGTTATCGCAATAAACAGACAGGTAAGCAACAAGCTAAGTTTGGCTTGAATGGTATAATGATTGGACTTGATCTGAGCCAGTAGCGGTCTGCTTGATAATCCTGCACTTAGCTCTAAACGTTTCACTGAATGGATTCCTTTATTCTAACGTCCGTCATTTAAGCTATAACGATAGCTATCGACTTTAAATTGCTAAATTTGCAATAAAATTATTACTCAACAAAGAGCAGTGAACTATATCACAAGTTGTCTTTCATACCTTTTTCTTATGCAGTTTTTGCCAACTCCCTTGAAAAAAATACGCCTTGACTCCATCTGTAGGTGGATAATCCATCACTCATTGCCGTATTCGGGCAGTGATTAGATAGCGTAGTGTTCTATGAGTTCCCTAAATGAAGCCGTTAGGCTAGATAAATGGCTATGGGCCGCAAGATTTTACAAAACCCGCTCCATCGCGCGTAACATGGTCGATGGCGGTAAAGTCCACTATAATGGCCAACGAAGCAAGCCGAGTAAAATCGTTGAAGTGGGCGCTGAAGTCAGACTTCGTCAAGGCAACGAAGAAAAAATCGTGATCATCGAACAAATCTCAGATCAACGCCGAGGCGCTCCCATCGCACAAACCTTATATCGCGAAACCAATGAGAGTATCGCGAAACGTGAGGAACACGCGACTCAACGTAAGCTTAATGCCCACAACCCAAGTCCGGAACGCCGCCCAGATAAAAAGCAGCGCAGAGACATCATTAAGTTCAAACACCAATAAAAGCCGGAATTACCAACGAGGAAAGCACTCCATGGCAAATAATGTTTTAAACCGCTACCTATTCGAAGATCTTTCAGTACGTGGCGAGTTGGTACAATTGGATGAAGCGTACCAACGTGTTATCTCCAGCAAGGAATATCCGGCAGCAATAGAGAAACTGCTGGGTGAGCTACTCGTTTCAACTACTCTTTTAACTGCCACTCTTAAGTTCGAAGGTTCGATCACCATCCAGCTACAAGGCGACGGTCCTGTGTCTCTTGCCGTTATCAACGGTGACCATAACCAACGTGTTCGTGGCGTAGCTCGCTGGGAAGGCGATGTTGCCGATGACGCAAACATTCACGATCTAATGGGTAAGGGCTACCTTGTGATCACCATCGAACCGAAAAACGGCGAGCGTTACCAAGGCGTCGTTGGATTAGAAGGTGACACTTTAGCAGAAGTGCTAGAAGGCTACTTTGCAAACTCAGAGCAGTTAAAAACGCGCCTATGGATCCGCACTGGTGAGCATGAAGGCAAAGCACACGCAGCAGGTATGTTGATTCAAGTGATCCCTGACGGCACTGGCTCTCCAGATGATTTCGAACATCTAGAGCAGCTCACTGATACAGTAAAAGATGAAGAATTGTTTGGTTTAGAAGCGAACGAGTTATTGTATCGACTATATAACCAAGACAAAGTACGTCTGTACGAGCCGCAACCTGTCGAGTTCCATTGTGGCTGTTCTCGTGAGCGTAGCGGTGCAGCAATCATCACCGTTGAGAAAGCTGAAATTTATGACATTTTGGCAGAAGTTGGATCAGTTTCTTTACATTGTGATTACTGTGGCACAACTTATACGTTCGACGAATCTGAAGTCACTGAACTGTATGCACAAGCTTCTACAGACAAGAAAACCCTGCATTAATTTACATAGCTTATCAAGCACGTAATTTACCCTACAAAAGGCCAGCTTAATGCTGGCCTTTTTGTGATCAACCCCTCGTAATAACTAGCCTCAAGCGTAATAAAACAACTGCTTAATTTTAAACAATTAATAATGATTTTGCCCTAGCGCAAAGGATTGCGTGCACGATAGACTATTCCCACCAATATGTGACGGGTTACCTAAAACCTTATTGAAATCATGGGTAAATTTTGAGCTATCTCCCTGTTTTCTCCCCGCCCCGTTGCTAGCATGGTGAGCAGATTAAAATTAAAACATTCTTACAAAATCCCTACAAAATCCTTATAAGGAGCACCTATGACCGTTATGGAACATACTAAGGCTGCAACACTTGATCTAACCAAGCACGGACTGCATAACGTAAAAGAGGTTATTCGCAACCCAAGCTACGAAATGTTGTTTGAGGAAGAAACGCGTGAAGACCTAACCGGTTATGAGCGCGGCGTGGTTACTGAACTAGGTGCGGTTGCCGTTGACACTGGCATCTTTACTGGTCGCTCACCAAAAGATAAATATATCGTCAAAGACGCTACGACAGAAGAACATATGTGGTGGACGTCTGATCAAGTGAAAAATGATAACAAACCAATCACTCCTGAAGTGTGGGACGAGCTAAAAGAACTGGTCACAAACCAGCTTTCTAACAAACGCTTGTTTGTTGTTGACGGTTACTGTGGTGCAAACCCAGATACACGTTTGAGCATTCGTGTTATCACAGAAGTCGCATGGCAAGCGCACTTCGTTAAAAACATGTTTATTCGCCCGACGGAAGAAGAGTTAGCGATATTTGAACCAGACTTCGTAGTAATGAATGGCGCAAAATGCACTAATCCAAAATGGGAAGAGCAAGGCCTGAACTCAGAAAACTTCACCGTATTTAACCTAACCGAGCGCATGCAACTTATCGGTGGTACTTGGTACGGCGGTGAAATGAAGAAAGGTATGTTCGCCATGATGAACTACTTCCTTCCACTAAAAGACATCGCATCAATGCACTGTAGCGCTAACATGGGCAAAGATGGCGATGTAGCGGTATTCTTCGGTCTATCTGGTACGGGTAAAACGACCCTGTCGACTGATCCTAAACGTGCGCTAATTGGTGATGATGAGCACGGCTGGGATGATGACGGTGTCTTCAACTTCGAAGGTGGTTGTTACGCAAAAACCATCAAACTTTCGAAAGAAGCGGAGCCGGACATCTACAACGCAATTCGTCGTGATGCACTGCTAGAAAACGTAACAGTACGTGGCGATGGCTCTATCGATTTTGATGATGGTTCGAAAACAGAAAACACACGTGTTTCTTACCCTATCTACCATATCGATAATATCGTTAAGCCAGTATCAAAAGGCGGTCACGCGAATAAAGTGATCTTCCTATCAGCCGATGCATTTGGCGTACTGCCTCCAGTATCTAAATTGACACCTGAGCAAACTAAGTACCACTTCCTGTCTGGCTTTACCGCCAAACTAGCGGGAACAGAGCGCGGTATTACTGAGCCAACACCAACTTTCTCTGCTTGTTTCGGCGCGGCGTTCCTAACGCTCCACCCAACAAAATACGCGGAAGTACTGGTAAAACGCATGGAAGCAGCGGGCGCTGAGGCTTACCTAGTGAATACTGGTTGGAACGGCACTGGCAAACGTATCTCCATTCAAGATACACGCGGAATTATTGATGCCATTCTTGATGGTTCGATTGAAGAAGCACCAACTAAGCACATTCCAATCTTCAACCTTGAAGTACCAACGTCACTACCAGGTGTGGATCCTAGCATTCTAGACCCTCGCGACACGTACGTTGACCCACTTCAGTGGGAAAGCAAAGCGAAAGATTTAGCAGCGCGCTTTATCAATAACTTTGATAAGTACACAGACAACGCTGAAGGTAAATCTCTGGTTGCGGCTGGTCCTCAGATTGATTAAATCGAGTAACAGCGACGTCGCGTAAGCTCAGTGAAAAGTTGGCATTAACTTACCACCTTTACGTAGGCCAAGTTACAAAAATTGCTTCAAGCCCCTCTTTTGAGGGGCTTTTTATTGAATACCACAGAATATTGATACAAGCTAAAGCCTATCTAGTTTTATTTAATAACACACGTAGGTTCTAGCAAAGATGAAAACAGCGCGTCGAGTTCTACTTCTGTTACTGGTTATCTTAGTTGCCATTCCGGCCGCTACGATTGCGCTGCTAACAACATCTTACGCGGACGCAACCTGGCGCTTGCTGTCAAACACCTTTTCTCTTCCCTTCCGGGCCGGAAGCGTGCGTTATGACTTTCCCTATCACCTAACTTTACAACGCGTGAACACCAGCGGAGACGATGCGTCTTACATCGAGCAAGTCGATTTATGGATGAATCCCGATGTTTATCGCGATGGTAAATGGATCGTTGATAGTTTATTGATTGATGGTATGAGCTTGCAGTATGGCGTACCAAAGCTCCCGCCTTTAGACAACGTTTTATTCCATCAAATCGCGCTCAAAAATATTGATTACGCCGACGAGCATTTCTCTGCCAATGGCATTGATCTTCAAATTCAATCACCACAATGGAGTGATCAATTAATACCATATGGCGAAGTTCAACTTGCGGCCGACCAACTCTATTGGAATGGCGAAGCCTTTAATCAAGTCTTAGTCGATATAGACTACAAACCGCAAGACAGTACGCTTTATGGCACCTCTTTTAACTGGCGTAACAGTCAAATATCTGGGCAAGGGGAGCAGTATCCTCAAGGTTGGTCTTTAGTAAATGTGACCATCAACAAGCTGAAACTGAGTAATACGCAGCGCCAATCACTGCTTGCAAAACCTTGGCACGATCTACCATTTAACATTAATCATATTAATAGCTTAGATTTGCTTAACGCCGATATTGAATGGGGCGACTGGCACTGGCAGAACTTGGATCTTTCTGTGGAAAACGCCACACTGCCACTGTCTCTCTGGAAGACAAAAGCTCAAGTGTCATTGCAGGCGGATAGCGTTCGATTCCAGCAGCAAACCGCAATAGAGCCACGTTTGAGTGCCGCTATCGAGCCAGGAGTAATCCAGCTCAACGAGCTCAGCTTAGATTGGCAGCAAGGTCGAGTGCAAGTTTCTGGATTGTTCACGCCAACACAATGGAAGCTCAAAGAAGCCTCTATTCGAGGCCTCAAGTGGGCAACACAGCCAGAAGACAACCTAAATTGGTGGCACGCCGCCACCAGCGAGTTAGAGCATGTTGCAATCGAACGACTCGACATTGAGCGCAGCCAAATTATCCAGCTATCTCACGAACCTTATTGGCAACTTTCCGGTTTAAATATCGAAGGGCAACAGCTTGATATTAAACAGTCGGCTCAACGTTGGGGCCTTTGGCAAGGCGAATTGGAAGTCAGCGTTGTCAACGCTAGCTATGACCAAATACTCACGTCTCACGCAGCACTTGCCATGCAAAGCAAAGATGGCTTTTGGCAATTGACTCGCCTTTTTGCGCCACTCGAGCAAGGCTACGTAGAAGGCATCGGACAGATAGATTTGAGTACCCCGAGCCAACCTTGGGCGCTCAACGTCAATGCTGATGGTATTCCCTTATCGCTCTTCCACGATTATTTTTTACCCGACACACTGGCTATTGATGGTTTTTCCGATCTCAGCCTCGATCTACAAGGGTTGTCAGGTGATCGCAACATGCTGGCCTACAGCTTGTCGGGTGAAGTGGAAGCCAACCTCCGAGATACCCGCTTGAAGTCCCAAGCGGATCATTCGTTCAAAGCCATTACCTTAAGTCCACTGCGTTTAAGCTCGCAACGAGGGGAAGTTGCCATAAAGCCGGTCACAATCTCAGGAAAAGCCATAAGTGGTAAGGTTTGGGGAACATTTGATATGGCCAACAACCCGCTAAGTGGCATTACTTATCAATTGGAAGAGTCGTGCGGAAACATTGAAGGCGATCTACTAAGTGGTGAAACCCACCGTAATGAGTGCGTGAACGCATCAAAACTGGCCGAGCCTACTGATATTGAGACTCCACAGAAAAATGAACCTTCCATCGAGCAACCTATCGTGATTGATAACATCAACTTGGAGATTCAAGAGGAAGAGCTTTACGAAGAAGTTATCGAAGAAGATGAAGTACCCAACACGCATTCCGCAGCAGAAGAACAAATCCTCTCACCGACAGAGCAAGAAGGTGAAACAGATAAGCGCCCAGCAGGTCAGTCGGCGCTTAACCCATCAGCAACTGAGTAACTGCGAGTAATTCGGTATCAACATATAGGTACCGACAAAATCCACAGCTGGCGTGTCACCACTATAAATCACTACATGAATAACGATGCGTGCTTTGCGTCCCGACTCCAATCGGTCTAGGTCACCACTGATCCCATCCAACGAAGTACTCGCCACGGGGTTTTGTTCGACTGGTTGACGATAACGAATAGAGCTGTCGGCCAACACAATATCACCGTGCAACCCACGCTCTTTAAGCAGCAGCCACGTCATCCCCCACCCTGTCAGGGTTGCTAAGGTAAAAGCTGACCCGGCGAACATGGTGTTATGCGGATTAAGGTTAGGATTAAGCTGCGCACAGCATTCAAACTGGTAACCCGTGTACTGGTTAATTTTGATCCCCATTTTGTCGCTAATTGGGATTTGTTGCTCCCAGCGCTGTTGAAGCTCAGTACACCATTCAGGGCGACGTAACACATTGGCCATCGGATCCAGTTGCTTCACCATTTGCTGATGGCGCACAGGGCCACGCTCATCGGTCAGCTCACCTCGACGCTCAAAGCCATTTTTTTCATAAAAGGCGATGGCATCTTCACGGGCATTACACACCAAGCGTTTCGCTCCTTCTTGGCGTGCTAACGACTCTAGTGCAACCAAAACCAGCGAACCCATCCCTTTGCTACGGCGATTATTTTTAACCGCCATATAGCGGATCTGGCCATCATTGTCCGGCGTAATGTATAAACGGCCAATCGCCATAGGACGACCTCGACCATCAACAATCATGCGGTGATGACTCATTTCGTCGTATTCATCGCGCTCTGAGCCGATCGGCATACGCCATGGCTCACGAAGCAGTTGCCAGCGAAACTGATAATACTTGTTTATCTGATTATCGGTTTTGGGAGTAATGAGTTTGAACATATCAATCCTTTGAAAGCACAACACTAATCAGTGTCGGAAAAATTACTCCAAGCCAATTCCATGAGCTTGGAGTTAAAGCTTAGACTATGGCGCCTGTGTTACCAGATTAGACCTGCAACCAAAACGTCACAGGACCGTCATTCACCAAGGACACTTTCATATCGGCAGCGAAGCGGCCACGCTGTGTGGGTAAGACTTCTTCACACAAGTCAGAAAAGTAATCATACAAGCGCTCTGCATCAACAGGATGCGCACCGCGAGAAAAGCCAGCTCGCGTGCCTTTTTTTGTATCCGCAGGCAGCGTAAATTGAGAAACCACCAGCACTTTACCTTCCACCTGTTTAACGTTCAGGTTCATCTTGCCTTCGTCATCTTCGAACACACGGTAGGTTGTAACACGCTCCATTAAACGCTTTGCTTTAGCTTCACCGTCGTCCTTCTCTACGCCCAATAAGACCAGCAGACCACGATCAATTTCTCCTACGACTTCACCATCCACGCGGACGGCTGCTTCACTGACTCGTTGAATTAGCGCTATCACTACTCTCGCTTCCTTCATCTGTTAACTGAGATTCAGCGGTCGAGTGTATCATGTCTAAATCTTCACTCCAGTGCTCTCGCTCACCAAGCGCAGCCGTAACTTCCGCCCCCAATAACACGATCATCCAGCATAAATACACCCAAACAAATAAGATAGGAATCGCCGCTAACGCGCCGTAGATGAGCTGATAAGACGGAAACTGAGTGATGTAAAGCGCAAAGCCTTTTTTACTCAACTCGAACAGTATCGCGGCGACTGCTGCCCCCATGGCACCATGAGCGAGGTGTACTTTTTTATTCGGCACTAGAATATACAAGCCAAGAAAAGCAAAAAAGGACAGCAACAACGGTAGCCAACGCAGAAATAAATTAAACGCACCAGATAATGTCTCGTTCTCTAAAATTTGCAGCGAAGTCACGTACGACGTCGCCGCAATACTCGCACCGACCATGATCGGCCCTAACGTGAGTACCATCCAATACATAGAGAATGAAAAGACTAAACGGCGCTTGTCTTTAACTCGCCAAATGTAGTTTAAGTTCTTATCAATGTTGGAAATCAGCATGACCGCTGCGATGAATAAAAACCCACCGCCAACCGCGCTCATTTTGCCCGTATTCGCCACAAATTCCTGTAATGCCGTATGTACAGCTTCTCCAGAAGCTGGCACAAAATTCTCAATAATGTAGCCTTGCAGCACCTCACCAACGTTCGCAAAAACGGGAAATTTCGACAATATTGATAACAATACCGTCAGCATTGGCACGATGGATAACAAGGTAATGTAGGCAAGATAGCCCGCGTTCACATTCACACGGTCATGCGTTAATCGCTTAAGAAGATACTTAAAAAACGCGACGCAACTTGGCAGTAGATTGATTAATCTCGCCTTGTAACTCTCTGATAACTGGTTCATAGTTCATCCCATAATTAGCGCCGAGGACATAAGAATGCCTTATTTATTAGCAATTGTACTATCAATTTTCACTTTAACAGGGTGTCAATCTGCTTATTACTCAGCAATGGAGCAGGTTGGGTATCATAAACGAGATATTATGGTCGACCGCGTCGAAGATGCCAAAGAATCTCAACAAGATGCACAAGAAGAATTCACCAGTGCACTTGAAGCCTTGTCTGCGATCACCAACTTTGATGGTGGTGAGCTAGAAAATGTCTACAACAACATCAATGACAAATACGAAGATAGCGAAAAAGCGGCTCAAGACGTACGTGACCGTATTGCTGCGATTGAAGACGTATCCGGCGCACTGTTTGATGAGTGGCAAGATGAGCTAGAGCTGTACTCGAGTGCGAAACTGCGTCGTTCAAGCGAGCAAAAACTACGTGAAACCAAAGCCTCGTACAAAACCATGCTTAGCGCTATGAAGCGTGCAGAGAAAAAGATGACACCGGTACTGGATACGCTACGTGACAACACGTTGTACTTAAAACACAACCTTAACGCCAGTGCGATTGGTTCTTTGCAAGGTGAGTTCTCTAGCTTAGAGAAAGACATTCAGTTTGCGATCAAACAAATGAACGAAGCGATTGCAGAGTCCGATAAATTCCTACAAAAGCTCAATCAAAAGTAAATGATTTAGACCTCCTCCTAGTGAGGAGGTTTTAGTCGGCGACCTCACCGAGTAAACCGATGACTCTTCGAACAAAGCCTACCCTCTCTGGTACAGTTCCCCATGGCACTTCTACCACTTCATAACCCAACTCAGTATAGACACTCACTAACGACTGATGAATCTCCAATGCTTCTTCAAAGCTGTGCGGACGCACTTCATCTTGTACGTAAATGGATGCTTCAGGTCGACAAGTAAACACCTGACTATGGTACCCAGCGCTTTCGGTTAAGAAAGCTTGGTCAACCTTACAGCCGCCCACTTGTAGGTATGCAATGATGTCGGGGATGGCGCGATCAACAAACGCAACATCATGACAACGCGCATCACTCTTTTGTTTGTCCATCAACCCAAGGCATAACTTGGCAAACTCAGGTAAATTCGTCCACGGCAAAACACCATTTTCTAACTGGCTTTGCTGCTCAATCAAGTCGCGAGAACCTTCAGGAAACGTGGCGTAACCACACGCGTCTAGCGCATTCAGCAGTGTTGTTTTTCCCGCACCTGGCCCACCGGTGATAATAATCGGGTTCATATTCAACTCCAGAAAACAAAAAGCCCCGAGCATAACTCGAGGCTTCTTCTTAATTGAATCGCTTAACGAAAATTATTTCGCGCCACGAGAAGCACGCTTACGGTCGCTTTCCGTTAGGAACTTCTTACGGATACGGATGCTTTCAGGCGTTACTTCTACTAGCTCGTCGTCATCGATGAATTCTAGTGCTTGCTCAAGAGTCATCTTGATAGGCGGAGTAAGAACCTGTGCGTCATCGGTACCAGATGCACGAACGTTGGTTAGCTGCTTACCTTTCAGTGCGTTTACCGTTAGGTCGTTGTCACGGCTGTGAATACCGATAACCATACCTTCGTAAACTTCAACACCGTGACCGATAAATAGACGACCACGCTCTTGAAGGTTGAACAGTGCGTTAGTTAGCGCTTTACCCATCGCGTTCGCGATTAGTACACCGTTTACACGTTGACCGATGTTACCGCCTTTGTGAGGGCCGTAGTGATCAAACGTATGGTAAAGAAGACCTGAACCTGAAGTCAGTGTCATGAATTCCGTTTGGAAACCGATCAGACCACGTGATGGCATAACGAAGTCCATACGCACACGACCTTTACCGTCTGGAGACATGTCTTTCAGCTCACCTTTACGTAGGCCGATGTTCTCCATGATGCCGCCTTGGTGCTCTTCCATTACGTCGATCGTTACAGTCTCGAACGGTTCCATCAACTGACCATCTTCTTCTTTGATGATTACTTCTGGACGAGATACTGCTAGCTCAAAGCCTTCACGACGCATGTTTTCGATCAGGATAGAAAGGTGAAGTTCACCACGACCTGATACGCGGAATTTATCTGGATCGTCTGTTTGCTCAACGCGTAGCGCAACGTTGTGTACCAATTCCTTCTCAAGACGCTCAAGGATGTTACGTGACGTTACGAACTTACCTTCTTTACCCGCGAATGGAGACGTGTTTACTTGGAACGTCATTGTTACTGTTGGTTCATCAACAGACAATGGTGGTAATGCTTCTACTGCGTTTTGTGCACAGATAGTGTCAGAAATTTTCAGCTCGCCAAGACCAGTGATTGCGATGATATCACCCGCGTTAGCTTGTTCCACTTCGTGACGCTCTAGGCCAAGGTAGCCCATTACTGTACCCACTTTACCGTTGCGAGTTTTACCGTCAGCACCAATAATGGTTACCTGCTGGTTTGGTTTAACGCTACCACGAGTTACGCGAGCCACGCCGATAACACCAACGTAAGAGCTGTAGTCTAGCTGAGAAACTTGCATCTGTAGTGGACCATCAAGGTCAACATTTGGCGCGTCAACAACATCAACGATAGTTTGGAATAGTGGTTCCATGTTCTCGCCAGTTTCGCCTTCTTCTAGAGAAGCCCAGCCGTTAAGTGCTGATGCGTAAACTACTTTAAAGTCTAGCTGGTCATCAGTTGCACCTAGGTTGTCGAACAGGTCGAACACTTGGTCCATAACCCAATCAGGACGTGCACCAGGGCGGTCAATCTTGTTGATTACAACGATTGGTTTTAGACCGTGAGCAAACGCTTTTTGTGTTACGAAACGCGTTTGAGGCATTGGACCATCGACTGCGTCAACGATAAGTAGTACAGAGTCTACCATCGACATGATACGCTCAACTTCACCACCGAAGTCCGCGTGTCCCGGAGTATCTACGATGTTGATACGGTAATCGTTCCAGTCGATTGCTGTGTTTTTAGCAAGAATGGTAATACCGCGCTCTTTCTCGATGTCGTTCGAGTCCATGACTCGCTCTTCAGCTTCACCGCGAGACTCAAGCGTGCCTGATTGTTGTAGCAGCTTGTCAACCAACGTGGTTTTACCGTGGTCAACGTGCG
The DNA here is from genome assembly GCF_033339955.1 of Vibrio sp. 1731. Taxonomy (NCBI): domain Bacteria; kingdom Pseudomonadati; phylum Pseudomonadota; class Gammaproteobacteria; order Vibrionales; family Vibrionaceae; genus Vibrio; species Vibrio sp. 1731. The sequence continues at coordinate 195,068 of NZ_JAWOVO010000005.1, forward strand.
CGATGATCGCGATATTTCTTAATTTATCAATCTGTGGAGTAGCCATGGATATTGATTCACTTAGATAGATGAAATGCCCCCACGCTGAGAACGGGTGCTCTCTGGCGACATTTGCTGATTAAAAAAACGGCCATAATGTACCAGATTTTAGCAAAAAGCCTAGAAATATGTGATCTACTCCCGAGCATTTCTGCGATTTTTACGCTTAATGCCCATTTTCTTCCTCAGAACGAATTGATTAAACGCAACTTTATTCTAATCGATGCATAATTCAAATTGACTCTTGCTCAAAAACTGGGCTGAATACGCAATGTACCTGTCACATTATGGTGCAACAATGATTTTTGGCACCATAATAGTGCAAGCAAAGATCATTTTGGTGCAAGCAAGTGCACCAAACTAGCATTCAAAAACACAATTGCTTGAAATTAATGGAATATTTTTTTTGGCACGGTTTTGGCTTTAGTTAAAACAGCATCGATTAATGAAAAGTCAAATTGATTAATCAATGCCAGGTTTCATGAATAATTCATAAATCGAGCTTTTACCGCTTATTAACACTGGAGGTTATCCAAGATGTCAGTAGAAAACGTTCTATCGCTGATCCAAGAAAACGAAGTTAAGTTTGTTGACCTACGCTTCACTGATACAAAAGGTAAAGAGCAGCACATTTCGATCCCTGCTCACCAAATCGACGCAGACTTCTTCGAAGAAGGTAAAATGTTCGATGGTTCATCAGTTGCTGGCTGGAAAGGTATCAACGAATCAGACATGGTAATGATGCCTGACGCATCTTCTGCTGTGCTTGACCCATTCACGGAAGACGCAACACTAAATATCCGTTGTGACATCTTAGAGCCTGCAACAATGCAAGGCTATGACCGTGACCCACGCTCTATCGCAAAACGCGCTGAAGACTTCATGCGTTCTACAGGTGTTGCAGATACTGTACTTATCGGTCCTGAGCCAGAATTTTTCCTATTTGATGACGTGAAGTTCTCGACGGACATGTCAGGCTCTTTCTTCAAGATCGACGACGTAGAAGCGGCATGGAACACAGGTTCTGACTACGAAGAAGGTAACAAAGGTCACCGTCCAGGCGTTAAAGGTGGTTACTTCCCAGTAGCTCCAGTAGATTCATCTCAAGACATCCGTTCTGCTATGTGTCTAGTAATGGAAGAAATGGGTCTTGTTGTTGAAGCGCACCACCACGAAGTGGCAACGGCGGGTCAAAACGAAATCGCAACTCGTTTCAACACGCTAACAACCAAAGCTGACGAAATCCAAATCTACAAGTACGTTGTACACAACGTTGCTCACGCGTTTGGTAAAACAGCGACGTTTATGCCTAAACCACTTGTTGGCGACAACGGCAGCGGTATGCACGTTCACCAGTCTCTAGCAAAAGATGGCGTAAACCTATTTGCTGGTGACAAGTACGGCGGTCTATCTGAAATGGCGCTTTACTACATCGGTGGTATCATCAAACACGCTCGTGCAATCAACGCATTCGCTAACCCATCAACAAACTCGTACAAACGTCTTGTACCAGGCTTCGAAGCACCAGTAATGCTAGCTTACTCAGCGCGTAACCGCTCTGCTTCAATCCGTATCCCAGTGGTACCAAGCCCGAAAGCACGTCGTATCGAAGTTCGTTTCGGTGACCCAGCGGCGAACCCATACCTATGTTTCGCAGCAATGCTTATGGCTGGTCTTGACGGTATCAAGAATAAGATCCACCCAGGCGAAGCGATGGATAAAGACCTTTACGATCTTCCAGCTGAAGAAGCAGCAGAAATCCCAACTGTTGCATACTCACTAAAAGACGCGCTAGCAGAGCTAGATGCTGATCGTGAGTTCTTAACAGCGGGCGGCGTATTCTCTGACGACTTCATCGATTCATACATCGACCTTAAGTCTCAGGACGTAGAGCGTGTAAACATGACAACTCACCCTGTTGAGTTCGAACTTTACTACTCTGTGTAAGGTCGACACTGTGTAAAATGTAAACACAGCAATAAAATATTAGGCTCGCCTCGCAGGCGGGCCTTTTTTGTATTCGCCACTCAAGCTTCGACGTTTAACATGAGGGGATAATAAAAATACGCTTAGAATTTTTCCTTACAGGTCAAAGAGCTAAGCCATTGAAACGTGAAATCATCGAACAAGAGAAGGTGAGCAATGAAAGTTCAGCTTATTCCATCACTGTGTGCACTCAGCGGATTGTTAATCGCCTCTATCGCCTTCGCGCAGGTCGCGTATACGTGGGTAGATGAAAATGGCGTGGTTCACTTTAGTGATACGCCAAACAAAGGAGCAAAAGCGATCGCACTGCCAAACCTTGAAGCCAGCGCACCAGCTCCTGAGGTAGAAAGTACTGAATCGCTCGCACCTCAGACTACGCCATCTACTGCATCACAAAACAAGCCAGAGAAAACAACCGAGAAGCCTCTTCCATTAGAACTTTCAATGCAGACCCCCAAGCACAACGAGACCATCCGCAGCAATCGAGGCATCATCAATATTCAATTAGAAACCAATCGCAAGCTCGGTATCGGTGAGCAATTGCAATTGTTACTCGATGGAAAACCTTATGGTGCACCACAAAACCATATAGTGTGGCAGTTAAACAATATTGACCGAGGCACTCACACACTTGCTGTGCACGCGAAAAGAAGCGGCAAGCTTATTGCATCTACTAGCCCTATAACGGTGCATTTACATAGAGCAAGTGTTAAGCCGACCGTAAAAGGGGCAAAATAGAATATCTGGTGAAAAAAAATCACATCACAGCGATGCTTTTCACTTTTTCTTCTAAGATTTATTCGCCATACTTAACGTTCAATTGCACCATTATTGTGCATCGCACAATCTTAAAGCAAAACAAGGACGTAATGTGGATACCAGTCTTCCTAGTGCCATTCTCAACAATATGGTGACAGCAACGCTGATTCTTGATGATGGATTGGCCATCCGTTATGCCAATCCGGCTGCCGAATTGCTGTTTTCTCAAAGCGCCAAACGAATTATTGAACAATCACTTTCTCAATTGATTCAGCATGCGTCGCTGGATCTCGCGCTGCTCACTCAACCGTTGCAAAGTGGCCAAAGCATCACCGACAGTGACGTCACTTTCGTTGTTGATGGCCGCCCTTTAATGCTAGAGGTGACGGTTAGCCCTATCACTTGGCAAAAGCAGTTGATGCTTCTGGTCGAGATGCGCAAAATTGATCAGCAGCGCCGACTCTCTCAAGAACTGAACCAACACGCCCAACAACAAGCAGCGAAGCTGTTAGTCCGAGGGCTTGCACATGAGATTAAAAATCCGCTTGGCGGCTTACGCGGTGCGGCGCAATTGCTAGAAAAAATGCTGCCAGAGCCCTCTCTCACCGAATATACACACATCATCATTGAGCAAGCAGACCGTTTAAGGGCGCTCGTGGATCGATTACTAGGACCGCAAAAGCCAGGTAAGAAGACACAAGAGAATCTGCACCAAATTCTTGAAAAGGTTCGCCAACTGGTTGAATTAGAGTCACAACGCTCAATCATCATTGAACGAGATTATGACCCAAGCTTGCCAGAGATTTTGATGGATACAGACCAAATCGAGCAGGCAATGCTTAATATCGTCAGCAACGCCGCACAAATTCTTAGCCATCAAGAGCACGGGAAAATAACCATTCGCACCAGAACGGTGCATCAAGCCAATATTCACGGCAAACGCTGTAAACTCGCTGCTCGTGTCGAAATCACAGACAACGGCCCAGGTATTCCACCGGAACTACAAGACACGCTGTTCTATCCCATGGTCAGTGGCCGCGAGGGAGGAACTGGATTAGGGCTATCTATTTCGCAAAATTTGATCGACCAGCACAATGGAAAAATAGACGTAGAAAGCTGGCCTGGTCACACAACATTTACTATTTATCTGCCGATCTGAGTGCGCTAATGGACTTCAAGTCGCGTCAGTTTTTCGGTTTGCTGCAAGGATTACTACATGAGTAAAGGATATGTTTGGGTCGTTGATGACGACAGTTCAATTCGCTGGGTAATGGAGAAAACGCTCTCCTCTGCCAACATCAAATGTGAAACCTATGCCGATGGAGAAAGCGTGTTAATGGCGCTCGAACGCGAAGTGCCGGATGTTCTAGTATCAGACATTCGCATGCCAGGTATTGATGGGTTGGAGCTACTAAAGCAAGTACAGCGCGATTACCCAGACCTTCCCGTGATTATCATGACCGCGCATTCAGATTTAGATGCGGCAGTGAATGCGTACCAAAAAGGTGCTTTTGAATATTTACCAAAACCTTTTGATATTGATGAAACTTTAACTCTGGTTGAACGAGCCATTGCACACAGCCACGAAAACAAACGCGAGCAGCTCTCTCCAGAAGACATTCCAGCAGAAACGCCTGAAATTATCGGTGAAGCACCAGCGATGCAAGAGGTGTTTCGCGCCATTGGTCGTCTTTCTCGCTCCTCTATTTCAGTCTTGATTAACGGTGAATCGGGCACGGGTAAAGAACTCGTTGCTCATGCACTGCACCGTCACAGTCCACGTGCTAACAAACCTTTCATTGCGCTCAATATGGCGGCGATTCCCAAAGACTTGATTGAATCAGAACTGTTTGGCCACGAAAAAGGCGCGTTTACGGGGGCAAACAATGTTCGTCAAGGACGATTCGAACAAGCCAATGGCGGCACTCTATTTTTAGACGAAATCGGCGACATGCCATTGGACATTCAAACTCGTTTACTACGCGTTCTAGCTGACGGGCAGTTTTATCGAGTGGGCGGTCACTCTCCGATCAGTGTCGATGTACGAATTGTCGCGGCAACACACCAGAACTTAGAAAAGCTGGTGCACGAAGGTGACTTTCGTGAGGACCTATTTCATCGCTTAAACGTGATTCGCGTTCAGATCCCGGCACTGCGTGAGCGTAAGCAAGACATTGAAAAGCTTACACAGCATTTTCTTATCCGTGCGGCTGATGAGCTTGGTGTGGAAACAAAAACTCTCCACCCGTCGACTGTAGAGATTCTTAACCGCCTTGATTGGCCTGGCAACGTGCGTCAATTAGAGAATATTTGCCGTTGGTTAACCGTTATGGCCAGTGGTAGCGAGGTGTTACCAAATGACTTGCCAAGCGAACTACTAGAAGAGAAAAAATCCATTTCAGACTCTGCACATGGTAGTTGGCAAGAACAATTGGCGGATTGGGCACGGCATTCACTCGCAGCAGGAGATAAAGAACTACTTTCTTACGCTTTACCAGAATTTGAACGCATTTTATTAGAAGCAGCCTTAGAGCACACTAAAGGTCATAAGCAAGATGCCGCTAAAGTATTAGGCTGGGGGCGAAATACACTCACCAGAAAATTAAAAGAATTGTACTGACAATCACTTACGTGGTGCGTTAACAACGAGCGTCGTTTGTCACTCGATATTAATAAAAACATCAGTACAATTGTGGCGCACCACCATCTATGTGATTAGGCGATGTCTACTGCTACGACTCAAATTACACTGCGTACTGCTGTTCTGATTCCATTTGTCATGATCTTCTTACTGGCGATCGGTGTCATTGTCTACGTCCAAAAACAAAGTTACGAAGAAGTGGTCACGGATATCAGTGACAAGCAACTTTCCGTGTTAACCGAAAGTGTCCACGACCACCTCAATAGCTATCTACGTAAGCCTTTTACTGCGGTTATGGCTCTCGCGCACAACGTCAGCTATCACAACCTTTATCGCCCTCACGATACCTCAGACATTCAAAACTACCTGCTAAGTGCATTCAAAAATCTTTACCAATCGATACCGCAGTTGGATGTAATCGCATTTGGTTCAGAAAACGGCGACTTTGCAGGCTTTCGCCGCGAACTTTCCGACGATTACACCTTAATGGTGCAAGATCGCCACACCGATGGTGATCTGGTTATTTATGGAACCAACCATGTGAGTAACAACATTCGAACGGTTATCTCCCAATACGATCCTCGCACTCGCCCATGGTATAAGCCCGTTGCAGAGAGCCAAAACGCCACTTGGTCTGAAATTTATACCAATGCTGATGAACGCCAGGATATTACGCTATCAGCCATGACGCCGGTGTACAAACACGACCAATTTGCTGGTGTTTTGGTGACAGACATTCGTATCAATACATTCAACGAATTCCTGCGCGAGTTAAAATACAACACTAAAGCGTCGGTCTACATCATGGACCCAGATCATCGTTTAATCGCTCACTCAGGCCCGGGAAGCGTCATCTCATGGGGCACAAAATTTTCGGATAAAGGGCAGCGTTTGCTTGCCGCTGAAAACGCAGACCCGATCATCAAAATCAGTGCGAGCCGAGTCCGGTCTTTCGATCTCAACAACACCAAGCAACCTTATACTTTTTCATTTGAACATGATGGCCAACGTATTTTCAGTCGGCTAACCCCGTATCGAGACCAAGACGGCTTAACATGGTTTATCGGCACCTCCATTTCGGAGTCTGAGCTTCTCGGCCTGTTACCAAAAAGCCAGCAAGAGAGCTGGCTCGTTGGCATTATTGTAAGCCTATTTGGTATCGCCATCAGTTGGATCATTTTCAACCGAGTTACCAGACCAATTAACGCGACGGCCGCCGCCGCTCAGCACCTGGCAAATGGGGATTGGGATAGCGGCATGCCAAAGCCTGGTTATGTGTATGAGACAACCGTACTGGTCCATGCTTTTAATGAAATGGCGAACAATCTAAGAGCTTCATTCAAAGCATTGCGTGAACAGTTGGTTTATGACTCTCTGACACGCTTATATAGTCGTCAGGGTTTGGTCGAAATCTGTGAAAATCAGTCTCATCTTTGTCACGGCAGTTTATTTTTACTTGGCATCAACAAATTTAGAGATATCAACGACAGTGTGGGTCATCACAACGGCGACCAGTTGTTGGTCAGCATCGCTAAAAGGTTAAAACAGCAGTTTCGTGACAACGCATTATTGGCTCGGATTGGTGGTGACGAATTCGCGGTGTTTCTCTCAAATGTCGACACGGAAACCAAAATTAAACAAACCGAGCGTCGATTACAGCAACTCTTTTCCACCCCATTTATGGTGGAAGGCGAGAATGTAGTGATGAAGATTTCACTTGGTATTGTACAAACCCAGCCAAACGAAACCATGCCTTTATGGTTACGCAACGCCAGCATCGCATTAAGTTACGCCAAACAAGACTCACTGACTGGTGTTTGTCACTACAGCCCAGAACTAGCGAGCGCTTCAAAGTTTCGTACACAAATGCTGACCAAGATCCAAACTGGCATTGAAAACCGAGAGTTTATTCCTCATTACCAACCGATTGTGGATCTCGTCAGTGGCACAGTGTGTGGCGCCGAAGCACTTGCGCGTTGGCATAGCGACTCAGGTATGGTGTCACCATTAGATTTTATCCCAATCGCGGAAGAAAGCGGCATGATCAAAGCCATCGGCCAACAGATTCTGTTACAAGCTTGTCGCGACACTTACCAAGCGATCGAAAGCAAACAGTGGCCGTCGGACTTCCAACTGCATGTGAATATCTCCGTTAATCAACTATCTTGCCCAAGTTTTGTTGATACGGTGACAAGCGTATTGGATATCACGAAATTACCAGCAAGTAACCTCACACTAGAGATCACAGAATCACGTATCATTGATAGCGCACCGACCACACTAGAAAATATGACTAAACTGCGTGAAATGGGTATTGGTATCGCGATAGATGACTTTGGCACCGGCTACTCATCACTGGGTTACCTCCACTCTCTGCCGTTTACCTGCTTGAAGATTGATCGCACCTTCATCAATCAACTCACACAAGAAAACTTAAACAGTTCAGTCGTCGCTGCCGTCATCAATATCACAGCAGGTCTCAAAACTAATGTCGTCGCGGAAGGTGTCGAGGATAGCAATCAAGCACAATTACTGCGCTCTTTAGGCTGTAATCAGGTGCAAGGCTTCTACTACAGCCGCCCTATGCCACTAGAAGAATGGCCAACACATTTGGTGAACATGAAGTAGAAAAGAGCGAGAATCGTTGATTTCCTAGTCATCCTCTACTGACAATCTACCCAACTGTTATTTATACTTAACTGCAAATCTTACCCATGTATTGTCACAGATGATGTTTGGGCCCTGTTCCAGTTCATAACTATCCGGATCGACAAAATGATAACGAAGAACCTTCCTCTTACTGATTTGCACCGTCACCTCGACGGTAACATTCGTACTAAAACGATTCTTGAGCTAGGCCAAAAGTTTGGCATTGCCCTACCAGCGTACGATATTGAGTCTCTCACTCCTCACGTTCAAATTGTCGAAGCGGAACCCTCTCTTGTTGCTTTCCTTTCTAAGCTCGACTGGGGTGTTGCTGTACTGGGCGATCTAGATGCGTGTCGTCGTGTCGCGTACGAAAACGTAGAAGACGCGCTAAACGCACAAATCGATTACGCAGAGCTGCGTTTCTCTCCTTACTACATGGCGATGAAACACAAACTACCAGTAGCGGGGGTTGTTGAAGCCGTCGTGGACGGTGTGCAAGCGGGTATGCGCGATTTTGGCGTGAAAGCCAACCTGATCGGTATCATGAGTCGTACATTTGGTACTGACGCATGTCAACAAGAACTGGACGGCATTCTGAGCCAGAAAGATCACATCGTTGCCGTCGACCTTGCGGGTGACGAGCTAGGCCAACCGGGTGATCGCTTTGTGTCTCACTTCAAGCAAGTACGCGATGCTGGCCTTGGGGTAACGGTCCATGCTGGTGAAGCAGCAGGTGCAGAGAGCATGTGGCAAGCAATCAATGAGCTAGGCGCAACTCGTATCGGTCACGGCGTAAAAGCGATTCACGATCCAAAACTGATGGATTACCTAGCAGAAAACCGCATTGGTATTGAATCTTGCCTGACGTCAAACTACCAAACAAGTACGGTAGAAACGCTAGAAAACCACCCTCTCAAGCAGTTCCTAGAGCATGGCGTTCTTGCGTGTCTTAACACTGACGATCCAGCGGTTGAAGGTATCGAACTGCCATACGAATACGAAGTAGCGGCACCAGCCGCTGGTCTGAGCCAAGACCAGATTCGCCAAGCGCAAATCAATGGCCTTGAGATTGCGTTCCTTTCAGAAGCAGAAAAAGCGGAACTGAAAGAAAAAGTAAAAGATCGCGCTTAAATCCAGCGAAAACATAAAAAAATGCCAGCATCTGCTGGCATTTTTTATATCTTGAATCTGTATCTCGGATTAAATAACACGAGAGAATTGTTGCTGACGCGCCTTCGCTCGCAGGTACTTATCGAAGCTCATACAAATATTACGGATCAGCAAACGACCTCGCAGCGTCACACGAATTTCATTGTCATCCACTTCCACCAGCTCATCGTTGATGAAGGTCTGAAGTAGCTGTAAGTCTTCTTTAAAGTACTGATCAAACTTCACTTTAAACTCAGACTCAATGGCTTTCTTGTCTAACTTGAAGTTACAAATCAGCTGCTTAATCACTTCACGACGGAGCAAATCATCAGAGTCCAGCGAGACCCCTTTCCATAGAGCGTGACGAAGTTCGTTGACTTGAGCGTAGTATTTCTTCAGCTCTTTCTGGTTTTGCGCGTACGCATCGCCGATCATCGAGATTGCAGAAACACCAAAGCCAACCAAGTCACATTCACCTTGTGTGGTGTAGCCTTGGAAATTGCGATGCAAAATACCTTCGCGCTGGGCAACAGCAAGTTCATCGTCCGGCAAAGCAAAGTGGTCCATACCGATAAATTGGTAGCCAGCACCAGTCAGTGTCGCGATGGTGTCTTGCAGAATCGCCATCTTCTCCTCTGCTTTTGGCAGGTCTTCGTCTTTAATCTTACGCTGCGCTGCAAATAGCTGTGGCATGTGCGCGTAGTTAAACACGGATAGACGGCCCGGCTGCATCTCTAGCACTTGTTCTAGAGTCTTGGCAAAAGATTCTTTGGTCTGCTTCGGTAAACCGTAAATCAAATCTAGGTTCGTCGAACGAAAGCCTAACTCTTTTGCGCGCGCAACCATCGCAACGATGAACTCTTCATCTTGCTCACGATTCACCAGTTTTTGCACTTCTTTGTTGAAGTCCTGCACACCGATGCTCAAGCGATTGAAGCCTTCACTACGCAGATGATCCAGCATGGTCAGCTCGATTTCACGCGGGTCAACCTCGATACTGATTTCAGCATCGCTACTAAAAGTAAACTCTTGGCGTAGCAGGCTCATTACACGCGTGATTTGCTTTTCAGAGAGAAACGTCGGTGTACCACCACCAAAATGCAATTGCGTCACGGTGCGACCAACAAGTAATGCAGCACGTTGACGAATTTCGTGTTCAAGCACGTCGAGGTATTCATCCGCTTTGTGCGAGTGGCGCGTAATGACTTTATTACATCCACAGTAGTAACAAAGCTTGTGACAGAACGGAATGTGTACGTACAGCGATAATGGGCGTTCTGGGTATTGAGTGCATGCCATATCATAATCAGAAATGGTGAACGCTTCATGAAACTCCAGCGCCGTTGGGTACGACGTATAACGAGGCCCGGAATAGTTGTACTTATCCAATACCGCTTGATCCCAGACGATTTGCTGTTTCGATTCAGTGTGTTGATTCGACATGGTGGTACTTTCCGTTAAATGCTAGGGCAACGAAAGCCGTCACCCGATATTCAGAGCCGCTATTTTGCCATACGACGATGACAAGCGTGGCAACGCCGACTGGCTTTTTAAGTATAAAACTAAAGAAGTGCTAGCGTGATCACGATACCCCCATTAGTCATAAGGAGACTATTGGGGGTCGCGCTTAAATCATCTGAATATTGATTTGATTATTCAGTGGCTGGACGTTTTTCTGCAACACTTTGAGCTCCTCAATAATCGCATCAGTGAGGCGGCTTTCCGCTTTATGACGCGTCAAGTTCTGTTGCATACGCTCTTTCTTGGCAAGTTGTTGGCGTTCTTCGCCACGCGCCATATCTTTCACTATGTGGTAAAGCTCAGAAATCGCAGGGTACGTTTTATCGAAATCAACGCGGTCTTCACCTTGTACATAATCCATGATGTTATACACACGGATACTGATTTCAGATAAATCGCACTGCCCTTGAATGCCCGCCTGACACAAGGTATGCACATTCTCAAAAATGTTGGCGTTACGTTTGTCTATCGCCAATTTTTGATGCTTCAGCTGCAATTCCTTTTGCTTTTTCAATTGAAGCAGAAGGTAACCTGCATAAGAAGCGAGTGCGATGATAATCACAACACCAGCAATAGCTAATAAGGTTACATTCATAGCTTAATTATCCTTTATAGTCGTCGAAATTAATGTCGTCGAAATCTGCCAGCAAGTCATCATCGTTGCGCGTGCTTTTCTCAGCAGGTGCAGTGAAGTCTTCCTCTTCTTCAGGTTCCAACAAACCTAGTTGGTCCATTAGCTTCTCAATGCGATCGAGTTTCTCATCGACGAATTTCTGTAGACCTGTGCCCAGGTTTTCACCCGCTTCAATACGGTCTAGCAACACGTTCAATTGCGCGTCATTTTCTAGCATCTCTAGTTCTTGCTCTGCCGACAAACGACGCTCTTGCTTCGTCATTTTCTTCGCAGGTTCAACAATCAGAGGTATTTTCTTTTTGCTGCCTAAGCGCGGGTCGCGATTTTGTGCAGCAGCTTGCTTTTTCTGCTCGTTAACTTCTGAGTTACGGTTACCCGTTTTCAGACCTTTACGCTTTTTAGCACGCTTGCGTAAGCGGCCTTCCACATCAGATTCTGTACGGTTACGAGTTACAACAAACTCAGGTGCACCAGCGGCACCTGGTTTTCTAGATTTTTTACTACGGCTCATTACTGGGGTTTCCTCAGTAAAATTACATCATTACCAATAAATTCGAGTTCGAGCTTATCCCGCTCTGCTAGGAACTGGAACGTGTCACGACTAAAGAACACTACGTGAGTGAGATCGTTCTTATAATGCCATGATTTGAAAGCCTCCACGTCGATGACCATTTTCGTCATCAGGCCTATCCAGCCCCCTGGCTTAACTAAATTCAACCATTGCTTCCACACCAAATCTGGGTGGTAGAGGTGCTCTATCACCTCTGTTGCTGTCATGAAGTCGTACGTTTTTTCTAAAACCGACGTATCAGGGTGGTAGTAGAGATCGTACAACGCCATGTTGTGCCCCGCCTCTTCCAGCATCAAGGAGAGCGTTGGGCCAGGACCACAACCAAAGTCGATACCATTTGATTGTGGAGAAATTCGCTCTGTGATCGGGTCAGCAATACGCGACAAAAAGCGTCGGTAACCCAAATCATCGGGGTTGTTCTCATGCAAATCATAGTGAGCTTTTTCGCTTTCCGCATCCAAACGTTGGTCTGGATTTACGAATACCAAGCTGCACTGCTCACATTGAAGATATTCACGACGCTTATCTTCAAAATAATGGTGAGTGCGCTGATTTTGGCATAAAGGACAGGTATGCATGCTGACTTCCTCAAACAGGGATGCGAAACATACCAGAAAGTGAACTCGGATTGGAGTGTTGTTGAGTATTTTTTCAGCAATTTTTGTTAAAAAACTTTGTTTACAACCTATAAAGCTAAAGTAAGTGCTGTAATCTCAATTCAAGTTACGACTGAGCAAGTCAACGGATATAAAAAAAGCGACAGTCAGACTGTCGCTTTCTAAGTGCCATCAATTGGCGAAACTGTGTTGCACACATTTGGTGCACCAATGATCCCTTTGTTTTTAGAGCTTTCCCTGCCAAAAAGAGTTGTTTTTCATCTTCCTGATGAGTTTTGGCTATCCGTTTACTTCCTGTCTACTGAGCAACTTCCTGTGCCTGATCCGTTTCACTGTCTTAACCGTCAGACGAGATGACCATCCTTATCTGATAGGCTCCCTACCTATCTAAATCCCTTTCTAAATCACCAAGCATCCGAGCTACATCCTTGGAGACCTAAACCGTGGTCTTCAATCCTTACATTCACCCCCCTGTGAACGACTTCTACTTTACGCCATCCCGTTATGCTCACAAGTAATGGGTTGAAAAAAAATCCGCCTATTTTTCTAAAAAATCAAAATTATCATTTAATCAAAAACTTAAAAACACTAACAAGAAAAAGCCAACATCAAGTATGGCAAATGTCTCACAAACTGCCGAGCCAACTATCGCTTTCGTATCCAAACTCGACTGTGATATCTGTCACGAACAAAAATGCCCTAGTGGATTCACTAGGGCATTTTTGTACAAGTTGCTCGAACGATGTAGGGACATCTACCCAACCAGCTCAAGATGCAGGATCTTGAGCGATTTAGGTATATTAGTGCAGACCGCCAACGTATTTAGACAGCACTTCGATATCTTCGTCTGTCATTTTCTTCGCGATGTCGCGCATCATGGCATTCATATCATTGCCACGGTCGCCATCACGGAATTTTTCTAGCTGAGCTTTGATGTAGTCAGCATGCTGACCAGAAATTTTCGGGAAACCTGAAAGCTCAGTACCATTGCCACGAGGACCATGACATGCAATACATGCGGTTAGGCCACGCTCGGCATCACCAGCGGTATAAAGCGTTTTGCCTTTTGCTACTACATCTTCAGGTGTTGAGTTTTCTGAAACTGGTAGCGAAGCGTAGTAAGCAGATAGGTCTGCGATATCTTCATCGCTCAGTGGCATTGCCATACCACTCATTACAGGATCGTAACGACCTTGTTTACCACCACTTGTCATGCCTAGCTTAAGTTCTTTTAACTGCTTCTCAAGATACTTAGCGTGTTGGCCTGCGAGTTTCGGGTACGTTGTTATTGCACTGTTGCCATCTGCTCCGTGACAGGCGACACAGGTTTGTGATTTTGCTTTACCAGCCTCAATATTACCTTGGGCCCATACTGAGCAACTGGCTAAAAGACTCAAAATTAGCGCTAATTTCTTCATGACATTCCATTATAATTATCAAGCTTCCAGTACCACGGAATGTGAACATACCGCGTACACTCATGGTACAATAGGCGACCTTATGCCGAGCACGGTTATTTTACACATTTTCACAAAAAAGTAATCAATCGACTACACAAAGTCGAGATGGAGTTAACAGTGAGCGTAAAAATTCATTACCAAAATACGCATTTCATCACCAGCGCACCCGATATTCGTCACCTGCCGGAAGACGAAGGTGTCGAAATTGCGTTTGCAGGACGCTCAAACGCTGGTAAATCGAGTGCACTTAACCGTCTAACTAATCAAAAAAGCTTAGCCAAGACATCAAAGACACCTGGTCGTACGCAATTAATCAACCTTTTCAAAGTAGAAGAAGGTTGTCACATTGTCGATCTACCTGGATACGGTTTTGCTCAAGTACCGGTAGAAATGAAAAACAAATGGCAGAAATCTTTGGGTGAATACCTACAGAAACGCGAGTGCCTAAAAGGCTTAGTGGTTCTAATGGACATTCGTCATCCAATGAAAGATCTCGACCAACAAATGATTTTCTGGGCCATCGATAGCCACATTCCTGTGCAAGTTTTGCTAACCAAAGCAGATAAACTAAAAAGTGGTGCACGCAAACAAACTCTACTGAAAGTTCGTAAGCAAGTAGAAACTTTCGGTGGTGACGTTTCTGTTGATGTGTTCTCCTCACTTAAAGGATTAGGTGTCGATCAGCTACGTGCAAAACTGGATACCTGGTTTGCACCAGCACTAGCACACCTGATAGAAGAAGACGAACAAGAGATACCAGCGAGCGATGAAGAATAATTAACAATATTTGTTAAATTTCTTCGACACGGCCCTGCCATTTGGTGGGGCTTTTGTTTATCTGAACTAAATAACAGGCAATAAAAATCCCCGCCTTCCTGGCAGGGATAACGGGAGAGAAAAATTGGTAATTATTGTTATGTGACGAAGCATTGCTGAACTGAGATTCGATTTCAATAGGTTAAAAAGCGCTCTTGTTTCCTGTGTATCACCAAACATTCACTCCAAAAACACCCAATAGCGTTACAATTCAGACAGTTAAGCCAAGCAAATCTTCAAAAAGATGTAACTTAGTTTCTTTCAAGAAAAAATAATAGTGTGACTGGCGTAAATTTACAGGATGAATAACGCAATAAATTTGAAGGAAAAATCGAGATTTTGCAGTAACTTAGAAAGGTCAAAAAAGAAGGTTTTTGAAGGCTAACTTTAAGCTGCTGATCCAAAAGAATAATTTTCTTTCGCCCAATAAAAAACGCCCCAGTCAAAAACTGACTGGGGCGGCTGAATCAGCCTAATCCAATAACGTGAAACAAAAGGTCTGAAAGATAGAACATCTTACCTCTGTACCCTACGAGTATTAATGTACAACAATTGGTCAGAATTGCAAAGAATTTTTGTAGTTTTTTTTCATGAAATTTTTATTAAGCAACATCAAAGTTAACTTTGCGCTAGCTTTTTTAATCTCAAAAAAAAGCCAGCGTTTGTGCGCTGGCTCATAATTAATTGGTTATTTTGGTCTAAAAGTGACTAATGAGCTTGATCCCAGTTATCACCGTGACCTGCTTCTGCAACCAACGGTACTTTTAGCTCTGCTGCAGATTCCATCAATTTCTGTACTTTACTTTCAATTTCGGACAATGATGACTCTTCAACTTCAAAGACCAATTCATCGTGTACTTGCATTAATAACTTCACACGACCATTGCCTTCTTCCTGAATCCACTGATCAACCAACAGCATCGCTTTCTTAATGATGTCCGCTGCCGTACCTTGCATTGGTGCGTTGATTGCCGCACGTTCAGCAGCTTTACGACGCATCCCGTTGCGCGATTTGATTTCTGGCAAATGCAAACGTCGACCAAAAATCGTTTCAACATACCCTTTATCTGCTGCTGTGCTGCGTGTGTCTTCCATGTACTGCATCACGCCTGGGTAACGTTCAAAGTATGTATCCATGTACGCTTGAGCCTCACCACGAGGAATGCCTAATTGCTTCGCCAAACCAAACGCACTCATGCCGTAAATAAGACCGAAATTAACCGCTTTCGCACGACGACGTTGCTCACTTGAAACATCCTCAATAGAAACACCCATGATTTCTGCTGCGGTTGCCGCGTGGATATCTTTGCCATCACGGAATGCATTCAATAAAGCTTGGTCGCCAGAAAGGTGCGCCATGATGCGCAGTTCGATTTGCGAGTAGTCGACCGCTAAGATTTTATGCCCTGATGGCGCGACAAACGCTTGACGAATACGACGGCCAGCTTCGTTACGAATTGGAATGTTCTGTAAGTTCGGATCAGTAGAAGATAGACGACCCGTTGCAGTCACTGCTTGGTGGTAAGAAGTATGCACGCGTCCCGTTGATGGGTTGATCATCTTCGGCAGTTTGTCGGTGTAAGTTGATTTTAACTTCGCCAGACCACGGTATTCCAAAATCAGCTTTGGTAGTGGGTAGTCTAGCGCGAGTTCTTGCAGAACTTCTTCATTCGTCGATGGTGTGCCTGATGGCGTTTTCTTCACAACCGGTAAACCCATTTTTTCAAATAGGATGGCTTGTAATTGCTTTGGCGAGTTCATATTAAACTCTTGCTCAGCAATTTCGTACGCTTTCTTTTCAAGCTCATCAAGGCGAGCGGTAATCTCGACCGACTGCGCACTTAGCTTCATTTCATCAATAAAGACCCCAGTGCGTTCAATGTGTGAAAGAACTGGCACTAACGGCATTTCAATCTCTTCGTAAACTGTCTTCAGGCTTTCATCCTGCTCGATATTAGCAAACAAGCGATTGTGCAGACGAAGGGTCACATCCGCATCTTCTGCCGCGTATGGCGATGCTTGTTCCAGTTCGATTTGGTTAAACGTAAGCTGATTTTTGCCTTTACCTGCAATTTGCTCAAAAGAAATGCAGCTGTGCTGTAGGAAGCGAAGCGCCAAGCTGTCCATATCGTGTTTACCGCCGACACTGTTGTAGATATACGATTCCAACATCGTGTCGTGCTTAATACCTTTTAGCTCAATGTCGTAACGAGCGAGTACAGACGCATCATACTTTAAGTTTTGACCGACTTTTGCTTTCGCTGCATCTTCAAGAATTGGCTTCAGCTGTTCTAGTACCCAATCACGATCAAGCTGTTCAGGCGCATCTAAATAGTCATGTGCAACTGGCACATAAGCCGCAATACCTTCATCGACAGCGAATGACAAACCAACTAGATTCGCTAGCATGTAATCTAGGTTATCGGTCTCCGTATCAAATGCAAACAGCTCAGCCGTTTGAAGTTTATCTAGCCAAGCATTGAAGGTTTCTTTATCCAGAATTGTTTCATATTGGCTGCGATCGATTGTTACCGCAGAAGTTTCCATCTCGGCTTGAGAAGAAGAAGCTTGTGAAGATCCTGCAAGCTCTGCGGCCTCCACAGATCCAGAACCGCCTTCAAGTAGTTCATTCAACCAAGATTTAAACGTCAGTTGGCCATACAGCTTCACTAATTCGTCTTTATTTGGTTCCGCTTTCAGCAATGATTCTGGCGTTTCCTCAAGCTCAACATCCAATTTGATGGTCGCGAGCTCATACGAAAGCATGGCATTTTCTTTGTTGTCGATGAGCTTTTTCGCCATGGTTTTAGAACCACGGAAACCAAGCCCTGCAATATCATCGAGGTTTTCATACAACTTCGTCAGACCACCAATACCTTGCAGTAGTGCGGTCGCTGTTTTATCACCGACACCCGGTACACCAGGAATGTTATCTACTTTATCGCCCATCAGTGCTAAGTAGTCGATGATCAACTCAGGTGGAATGCCAAACTTTTCAACCACACCTTCACGATCCATTACGACGTTCGTCATGGTGTTGATCAAGGTAATGTTATCATCCACTAGCTGCGCCATGTCTTTATCACCAGTACTGATCAATACAGGCATGCCCTTTTGTGATGCTTGGTATGCTAACGTACCGATGACGTCATCCGCCTCGACGCCAGGAACACAGATCAGCGGCAAACCCATTGCACGAATAACATTGTGTAATGGTTCAATTTGACAACGCAGGTCATCCGGCATTGGCGGACGATTCGCTTTGTATTCTGCATACATATCATCACGAAAGGTTTTTCCCTTTGCATCGAAAACCACCGCGATGCGCTCAGACGCAAACTGACGCATCATGCTGCGTAACATGTTCACGACGCCGTAAACGGCATTAGTTGGAATTTCACCATTGCTCATGGTGCCCGGGTAGGCGTGAAAAGCGCGATATAGGTAAGAAGAGCCGTCGATAAGGATCAACGGATTTTCAGGAATACTTGCCATAATTGTCTGTATCCAATTCAGTACTTGAGAGATCTGCCTAGGATGCCATGACTGCTGATCTGAATCTATCTTGTTCGCTCGATCTAGGTCGCGTAAATTTTTCCGACTTTATTCACGAAAACACCACCTCCTGTGGATAACTCTGTTTATAGAAATTATCCACTGGTTATCCAATAACAAAAAACACAAGAAAACACCAACTCAAGCCATTGATTTATAAAAATAAATCCGCATAACGGCGAGAAGATCAACGATCCTAAAATGATCATCGCATGTGGAAAAGATATTAATAGTGACGTCAAATAGAAATCGTAGAAAAGAAAAAAGCGACCCGAATGGGGTCGCCTAGCAGAAGTGGTAAAGCAAATTCTGTAAATAGAGCAGCTTAACCAAGAAGCTATAAATTACACTGGAAGCAATGTGAGCAATGTCGTGTCAAAAAGAATTCGTGCAAGTTCTCGGAAAAATGTTTCATCACTTCTCAACTTTCAGTTAATTAACTTCTGTTAATAAGTCACTCAACGTCCTTGTGAACTTTCCTCATTCCCTAAGACAGGTTTAATAATAATGATTCTCATTTCGTAGTCAACAGTTAAATGAGAAAAAATCTCATTTATTTTCACATTGCTTTAATGAAATGCACTCGAGACTCTCGAAGATTTACTTTTTCTTCAAATTTTTCAATGATATAGCCATTTCTCAATAACAAGCGAAGCATAGCCGGAAACTGGTTTCGAGATTTCACTTTTAATGTGTTGTAGCCTTGTTCTGCCACCCAATCCTCTTGAGCTTCCAAAAGCAGCTGTGCCACGCCTTCATTTCGAGCTTCAGGGACAACACCACCTAACCAGCTATAGAAAACACCATCCTCTAATTCGTAACCTATTTTGAAGCCGACAATCGTGCCATTTTTTTCTGCAACGAGGATTAAACTGTTTTTCTCTTCTAAACGTTGAGTCATGGAGTCTACCGTTTCTCCTTTCGAAAACTCGGTAACACGCGCCACAACTTGAAGTGCTTCTTCCAATGTGCCTTCACGAATCAGCATTGTCATTGTTCTCTTCTCCAAAATAAAAATACCCAAGCACCTTGGATTGTTACTGTTGTAATCCGCCTGAGGTTACTTGGGTATATACAGACGAACAACTCTTGTTGGTCTGGTATTTCTCACTGAGCGATAATTACTCTTCTGTCGCTTCCGGAGTACGATTTAGGTGTTGAGCAGTTTGTGCATTCTCTTCTGCCAACCACTCAGCAACGTCTTTCGCAAAGTACGTTAAGATGCCATCTGCACCTGCACGTTTGAAGCACAATAGTGATTCCATCACAATTTCACGCTCTTTGAGCCAGCCATTCATGATCGCCGCTTTATGCATCGCGTACTCGCCAGAGACTTGATAAGCAAATGTCGGTACTTGAAGTTCAGTTTTTACTCGGCGAACTACATCTAAGTATGGCATACCAGGTTTAACCATCACCATGTCCGCACCTTCATTGATGTCTAGCGCCACTTCGTGAATCGCTTCATCAATGTTTGCTGGGTCCATTTGGTAGTTTTTCTTGTTGCCGCCTTTTAGATTTGAAGAAGAGCCAACCGCATCACGGAATGGTCCGTAGTAGTTCGATGCGTACTTAGCCGAGTAAGCCATGATTTGAGTATGAATGTAGCCCGCGTTTTCTAATGCTTCGCGGATCTTACCAATTCGGCCATCCATCATGTCTGAAGGCGCGACTACGTCAGAACCCGCTTCTGCATGAGACAAAGCCTGCTTAACCAATACTTCTGTGGTTTCATCATTCATTACGTAGCCATCTTCATCGATGATGCCGTCTTGGCCATGTGTCGTGAATGGGTCGAGTGCCACGTCTGTGATTACACCAATTTGAGGAATGTGTTCTTTAAGCGCTCGTACTGCTCGCTGAACCAAACCTTCTGGGTTGTAGGCTTCAGTAGCACATAAGCTTTTAGCGTCTTGGTTTACGACAGGGAAAAGCGCGATTGCTGGAACGCCTAGATTTGCAAGGTATTGTGCTTCTTCTAGCATTAAATCAATCGACAAACGCTCTACACCCGGCATGGACTCCACGCTCTCACGACGATCTTTACCCATAAGAATGAACATTGGGTAAATCAGATCATTAACAAAAAGTTGGTTCTCAGCCATCAAACGACGACTAAAATCGTGCTTACGTAAACGACGCATACGGCGTGCAGGGAATGGACCTTGAATTGATACAGACACCATTTTCTCCTTGTCTGGACGGTTATGATGATCAAATCATCTGGTGAACAAAATCATATCACTCTTGATGCATGTTGCGAGTGACAATCTGGAAAAAGGTAATGAAAAAAACTGAAAATGACCCAGCACTCACACTCAAGTATACTTCGAATACGAAACCAACCATGAAGCACAGAGAGTAACGATGATCGATACCCACGCGCACATCTATGCTAGCGAATTTGATAACGACCGCGATGAAGTAGTACAACGCGCCTTAACGCAAGGCATTAATAAAATCCTGTTGCCAAACATCGATCTGGACTCAATTGAGCCCATGCTAAAAACCGAAGCGGCATATCCTGACGTATGCCACTCAATGATGGGGCTGCACCCTTGCTATGTGGATAACAACGTTGAGCAAACGTTGGAGATCATCCGCGGCTGGTTTGAGAAACACAAGTTTATTGCGGTGGGCGAAATCGGTATCGACCTGTATTGGGACAAAACCTATCGTGCTGAGCAAGAAATGGCGTTCGTAGCTCAACTTAACTGGGCAAAAGAGATGGATTTACCGGTCGTTATCCACACTCGTGATTCGATTGAAGAAACACTCACTTTGCTACGACAAGAGCAAGATGGTCGTCTGCGTGGTGTATTCCACTGTTTTGGAGGCAGCTTAGAAGAAGCACAAGCAATCAATGAGCTAGGCTTCCACTTAGGCTTGGGTGGCGTATCAACCTTTAAGAATGGCGGGATGGATAAAGTCATTCCACATTTGGATATGCAGTGGGTCATTTTAGAAACCGACTGTCCATATTTAGCGCCGGTGCCACACCGTGGTAAACGTAATGAACCAGCCTACACTTCTCTCGTTGCACAACGTGTTGCCGACTTGCGTGATGTCGACATCGCAACCATCGATGCCATAACGACTGAGAATGCCAAAAAGCTGTTTAATATTTAATTCACGAGAATTGAAAAAGCGACGAAATCAACGTCGCTTTTTTATCACCTAAACTATTGAATGAACGATTCAACCCGTTGAAATAGTAGAACAATCCATACAAAATTATTGATAAACATAATAATTAACTAGCAACTCTACTTACTTCTCATATCGTCACTTTACTTCGTCCGCTTTGCAAAACTGTCGACAACTCGACACATTATTTTTCTATACTGATTTACGCCCATTAATTAGCACAAATGTAAAACAGCATGAATATGGAAGTTGAAGTGTGTACACATGGTGCTTACTTACAACGCGTACCGCGCAGTTTTTTTCAAAAGCTGCTGGGCATCAAGGAAGTATACGTATGCACAAAATGTGGTTACGTCATGAAAGTTAAGTAATTAGCCCAAGAAAAAACCAACCGCAAAAAAAGCGGCTCAATTGAGCCGCTTTTCACATCTAGATTAGCCTTATTCTTCGGTTTCCGCTTCTACTTCTTCGCTTCGACGAGTATAAAAACGCGCGAAGAACAAACCGACTTCAAACAGTAAACACATCGGAATAGCGAGTAAGGTTTGCGAGATCATGTCTGGTGGCGTTAACACCATACCTACGACAAACGCAGCCACTATAATATAAGGACGTTTCTGTCTTAAATCTTCTGGTGTAGTGGCCCCAGTCCAACACAACAAAATAATCGCAACAGGCACCTCAAATGCGATACCAAACGCCATAAATAGCGCCAGCACAAAGTCGAGATAACTCGAGATATCAGTTGCAAACTCTACTCCACCAAGAGAGATGGCGGTAAAGAAGCCAAACACCAATGGAAATACCACGAAGTAGGCAAATGCCACTCCACAGTAGAACAATAGCGAACTAGAGAACAGCAGTGGCATGATCAATCGACGTTCATGCTTGTACAAACCTGGCGCTACAAAGGCCCAAACTTGATACAAAATAAACGGCACCGCAATAAATACCGAAGCAATTAACGTCAGCTTAAGTGGCGTAAAAAAAGGTGACGCTACATCCGTAGCAATCATGGTCGCGCCTTCAGGTAGACGTTCTACTAAAGGTGCGGAAACAAACTCGTAAATGTGGTTAGAGAAATAAATTAGTCCGACAAACACGACCAACACTGCGAGGATTGAGCGCAGTAGTCGGTTGCGAAGCTCCAACAAATGACTAATTAAAGGTTGTGTCTGCTCGACGGTAGACATGGCAAACCTCTTATTAAAAACCAGATCAAAAAGGAGCTACCAATCACTAGTAGCTCCTCCTAATGAGACTATTCGGCTTTCTTATCTGCCGCTGTAACCTTGCTCTCTTGCGCTTTCTCTACCTTTTCTGCTGCTAGCTCTGTTTTTACAGGCTCAGCCTCTGAATCGGTGTTCTTTGCGTAAGGACGATTTACAGATTGCGCTGCCTTCTTCAACTCTTCAACTGAAGATTTCAACTCAGGGGACAAATCATCCATCCCCATTTGTTCTGCTTTGCGCAAGTTTTCTTGCAGCTCTTGGACTTTCAGCTCGTGTGACAATTCGTCTTTGACGCTATTTGCCATACTCTTAGCGGCACCGATAAAGCGAGACACGCTGCGAATAGCATGAGGCAAACGCTCCGGCCCAAGAACGACCAGACCAACAACAGATATTAATACCAGTTCCCAAAAACCGATATCAAACACGTTTTACGCCTGCTCTTTGTCTTTTTTCGTTTCAGGAGCAGCTTCTTTTTTCTGCTGCTCTTCTAGACTTTTTGGTTCGAAGTCTGCGTCTTTGTCATTTTTCGCAGGTTCATCTTCGCTCATCGCTTTTTTGAAGCCCTTAACGGCACCACCCAGATCGCCACCGATACCGCGTAGTTTCTTTGTTCCGAATAGCAATACAACAATTACAGCAATGATTAGAAGTTGCCAAACACTGATACCACCCATTCTCTTTACCTCGGGTCTTTAAACAAACAAAAATATTTCAAGAGTTTAACGTCTATTGACGATAAGCTCGCCAACTAAGCAGCCAAAATGTGACACCTGCGATACCGCAGGCCAACGAAAGCTGCTCAAAAGCATCGTTCACCAATATTGCCGAGCATACGACTAAAGTCGCGCCAACGCCAAACAAAAACTTTCCTGTCGCCTGCTGGCGCTTGCTCTGGCGATACCCTTGATAAAGCTGATCCATACGTTGATTCATCGCTTTACCTTGTTTCAGGCTATCGTAAAGCAGCTCTGGCAGTTCAGGTAATTTCTCTGCCCAAAATGGTGCGCGGTCTTTAATCGCATTCACTAGAGCTTGCGGCCCAACTTGATTCATCATCCATTCTTCCAGGAATGGTTTTGCGGTCTCCCACAAATCAAGTTGAGGATATAGCTGCCTACCAAGCCCTTCCACGTACAACAGCGTTTTTTGCAACAGTACAAGCTGTGGCTGAACCTCCATATTGAATCGACGTGCCGTATTGAACAAATTCAACAACACATGACCAAAGGAGATTTCGCACAATGGCTTAGCAAAAATAGGCTCACACACAATGCGAATCGCGAACTCAAACTCATCGACATTGGTATCCGCAGGCACCCATCCTGAATCCACATGTAACTCCGCCACTCGGCGGTAGTCACGATTGAAAAACGCCAGGAAGTTTTCCGCCAGATAACGCTTGTCTTCGCTATTAAGTGTACCAACGATTCCGCAATCTAGCCCTATCCACATTGGGTTCTCTGGATGTTCGGGTTTGACGAACACATTACCCGGATGCATATCGGCATGGAAAAAGCTGTCTCGGAACACCTGAGTGAAGAACACACTCACACCGCGTTCCGCGAGCAATTTCATATTGGTGCCATTTGCTTTCAAGCCTTCAATATCAGAGACTTGAATGCCATATATTCGCTCAGAAACCATGACAGTTTCATTACTGAAGTCGGGAAAAACTTCAGGAACATATAATTCTTCGCTGCCTTCAAAGTTGCGGCGCAACTGAATGGCATTCGCCGCCTCACGTCGCAAGTCGAGTTCATCAAGCAGGGTTTTCTCGTACTCACGCACGACTTCAACTGGTTTTAAACGACGTGCTTCAGGCATCGCTCCGGCGACTATACGCGCCATTCGGTGCATCAGTTTTAGATCTGAATCAATGACTGGGCGAATATCTGGGCGGATAACCTTTAATACCACTTCTTGGTTAGTGTCTTTTATGCGCGCAGTATGTACCTGAGCAATCGACGCAGACGCCAGTGGTTTGATATCAAACTCGGTAAACCATTTTTCTAACGGACCACCTAATGCTTGCTCCATCTGCTTTTTTGCCAACTCGCCATCAAAAGGAGCGACTTGGTCTTGAAGTAAAGCTAGGGGATCAGCGATATGCGGAGGAAATAAGTCACGGCGCGTCGACATCATCTGACCGAACTTAATCCAAACCGGCCCCAGCTCTTGCAGTGCTAAACGCAGACGTTCACCGAGTGGTTTTTCTGGGTGCTTGTTCTTAATCCAAAACAAGCTTTTGCGCAGTAAAAGCGGCGCTTTGGTCAGTTGGTGATCGGGAAGCAACTCATCTAAGCCGTATTCCAGTTGTACTTTGGCGATGTGGTATAAGCGCTTTAGTTCTGCTGGCGTCATGGTTTCTCCAATGCAGGCTTATCTGCATCCAGCTTATTCAGCAAAGCCGTTAAACGAGCTTCAATGCGAGAAGCCTGGCTGCGAACCTCATCAACTTGGTCGCAGAAATAGGCCACTTCTAACGGAGCGGGAGCCAGTTTCCATTCTTCAGTCACTACTTGCGCAAGATGACGCTGGTGTTTTTCTGCTTGAGACGCAAGAAAGTTGCCGATGTTTTTTGAACCTTGCACAAAGGTATGTGCGGCGACATCGCCAGTCACGCGAGACAACCACTCTTCAACATCTGGTTTGCAATCCACCATCAACTGAGAGAATTTCTGCGCCAATTGAATATCGCCTTCGAGTTCAAGTTTATCTTGTTTAATAAGACGAGTGATGTTGGCCTGATCGCGCAGCTCTGGTAACACACTCAAGTTGAGCGATAGATAGCAGTTAGGCTGCCCTTCGTAATGACCGAGCACATCAATTTGCTGACTAAAAACGAATGTCAGTGTTTTATTGATCTCTTTCAGGTGAACTTGAATAACTTGACCTTTTAGACGCGCTAAACGACGGCCCAATGCAGGGTCGTCTTTGATCAGTGTATTCAGTGACGTTTCAATCACAGCGGTGATAAGTGGTTCAAATGGCATGCCGTTAACCCTTAGAATTTATAACCGCGATGCAAAGCCACAATACCACCAGTTAAGTTGTAGTATTTGGTGTTTTCAAAACCTGCTTCTTGCATCATGCCTTCCAGCGTTTCTTGGTCTGGATGCATACGGATTGACTCCGCTAGGTAGCGGTAACTCTCTGAGTCATTCGCAACTAGCTCACCGATTCTCGGCAACAAGTGGAATGAATATGCGTCGTATACTTTCGATAACGGCTCTAGCACTGGTTTTGAAAATTCCAACACCAATAGACGGCCGCCTGGCTTCAGTACGCGGAACATTGAACGAAGCGCTTTGTCTTTGTCAGTCACATTACGCAAACAAAAACTGATGGTGATGGCATCAAAATAATCATCTGGGAACGGCAGTTCTTCTGCGTTGGCTTGAACGTAATGCACGTTACCCACAATACCGTTGTCACGCAGTTTATCGCGACCAACGTTAAGCATTGAGTTATTGATATCGGCAAGGATGACATGGCCTTCATCGCCAACAATACGCGAGAATTTCGCCGTCAAATCCCCCGTACCACCACCTAGGTCAAGAATACGCTGGCCAGGGCGAGCGCCACTACAATCGATAGTGAAGCGCTTCCAAAGGCGGTGAATACCACCTGACATCAGGTCATTCATGATGTCGTATTTTGTTGCCACGGAGTGGAATACTTCGGCAACCTTAGTCACTTTTTCGTCTTTTGCCACTGTAGAGAAACCAAAGTGAGTGGTTTCATTCTCTAACGCTGTATTGGATTGCAAACTTGTGTCCGTCATTCTAATTCCTCTTAGGCAGCGCTTTCCTCTACGGGGCGTTTGTTGACAAATAAAATCGCCCACTGCACTGCGGGCGATTAGTTTACTTTATCCTCAGCCGGATGTCTTTCTACTAACGGGTCATTTTCTGAAAATGCATCACTCTGCGCTAACTGCGCGAGGTCGGAAGAAATCGGTCGTTTAATTTCAACTCCCAAGTGTTTAAAGCTTTCGGCTTGGCGAATCACATTTCCGCGCCCTGTGGCAAGCTTGTTCATCGCACCTTGATAGCTTTGATTCGCCTTATCCAGCGCACCACCGAGCCCCTCCATGTCGTCTACAAACAATCGTAATTTGTCGTAGAGTTTTGTCGCACGCTGCGCAATCATTTTGGCGTTTTCATTTTGGCGTTCATTGCGCCATAGATTATCAATGGTGCGCAATGCCACCAGCAACGTTGTTGGGCTCACCAAAATGATGTTTTGCTCCATCGCGTCTTTGATCAAACTTGGATCGGCTTGAATCGCGACTTGGAACGCCGACTCAACCGGGATAAACATCAGAACATAGTCCAAACTCTGAATACCTTTGAGTTTGTGGTAGTCCTTCATGCTTAACCCTTTGATATGTGCACGTAGAGCAGCTAAGTGCGCATTCAAAGCCTGATCGCGCTCAGCATCAGTTTCGGCGTTGAAGTAGCGCTCATAGGCAACCAGCGCCATTTTAGAATCCACAACCACTTGTTTGTTTTGTGGGAGATGCACAATGACATCAGGTTGGTAACGCTTGCCTGCTTCATTTTGTAAGTTCACCTGAGTCTGATATTCGTGCCCTTCACGCAAGCCAGATTCGGCAAGTACCCTAGCGAGCACCACTTCGCCCCAGTTACCTTGCTGTTTGTTGTCCCCTTTCAACGCTTGGGTCAAATTAACCGCTTCACGCGTCATTTGCTCGTTCAAACGTTGCAGGTTTTTCAGCTCATGCACTAGGGTATGGCGCTCTTTAGCTTCTTGGCTAAAGCTGTCATTAACGTGCTTTTTGAACCCTTCTAACTGTTCTCTAAGCGGTGACAACAAGCCTTCTAAACTCTGACGGTTTTGCAAATCGACCTTCGCGGTTTTTTCTTCAAACAATTGGTTGGCCAAGTGCTCAAATTGTTGTTTCAAGCGTGCTTCCGCTTGTTCTAAAATTTGCAGTTTTTCGGCATTAGCTTGGTTAATTTGCTCATGGCGAGCTTGCTGTTCACGCAGCTGCGTTTCTAGACGTGATTTGTGTTCACGCATTTGACCAAGCTCATCAAAGTATTGCTGGCGCTCTTGCTTTACAGCCTCGAAGTAACGCAGTTTTTCCATTGCTGCCATCAGCTTTCCATGTGTTTGGCGTACTTCAAACGCGGCTTTATCGCGCTCATCATCTAATTCATCCAACTCTTGCTGGGCATCGGCAAGGCTTTGCTTGACCTGTTCAAGTTGCTGTTGATGAAGCTGTTTTTCTGAAAAAAGTTGTTGCTCGAGAAGCTGAGTTTGGGTGATAAAACGCTGTTTCACCCACCAACCGGCAGCGACACCACTAAGCGTGGCAGCACAAAGAGAAGAGAGAATGAGAGATTGGTACTCAAGAATCCATTGCATAATAGCGAGTTAGCCTGTGTTTTGTATCTATAACAATGGTATT
This sequence comes from Vibrio sp. 1731, assembly GCF_033339955.1. Lineage (NCBI taxonomy): Bacteria > Pseudomonadati > Pseudomonadota > Gammaproteobacteria > Vibrionales > Vibrionaceae > Vibrio > Vibrio sp. 1731. Next base: position 223,284 of record NZ_JAWOVO010000005.1, read on the forward strand.
TAGACACTGGATAAATGTCCAGTTTGTTGGATGAAAAATCCTCGCATACACTAGGCCTTCCTATAATATTCTTTCTTCCGCTCAAATTATCCAAACCGAGCGGCACATCATCACGCAGAGGCATCATGAACGAGCGTCGCGCCCTAGGATTTGGGCTCTCAGCAGTATTACTTTGGTCTACCGTTGCAACCGCATTTAAACTCACGTTGGCAGAATTTACGCCGATTCAAATGCTATGCATTGCCAGCATCGTCTCTGCGATTGCGTTAACAGTAATCTGTGGTGTGCAAGGTAAACTGGGCCAGTTAAGCGCTACATTTTTCTCAAACCCTTGGTATTACCTACTGCTTGGGTTGATTAACCCTTTGGCGTATTACGTTATTCTGTTCAAAGCATATGACTTGCTGCCCGCATCTCAGGCTCAAGCGATCAACTACAGCTGGGCCATCACCTTAACGCTAATGGCCGCTGTTTTCTTAGGACAAAAGATCCGTGGTAAGGACTGGCTGGCTTGCGGTTTTAGTTATGTCGGCGTGATAGTGATTGCCACACAAGGCAATCTTTTAGGCATGGAATTTGAGAGCCCGTTGGGTGTTGGTCTTGCGCTGCTATCAACGCTGCTGTGGGCCGGTTACTGGATTTTAAATACCAAAAATAAGGCCGACCCTGTGGTTGGCGTTCTGCTCGGCTTTTTGGTCGCTATTCCATTCGCCATTGGTTTAAGTCTTTATGAAGGTGCTGGCTGGCAGATGATCTCAGTTAAAGGCTGGGCAGCGGTGACGTATGTCGGACTGTTTGAAATGGGGATCACTTTCGTTTTGTGGCTGAGCGCACTCAAATCAACGCAAAACACCGCGCGTATCAGTAATCTGATCTTTGCTTCTCCATTTATCTCACTCATGTTGTTAGCTACCATCATCGGCGAAGAAATTCATCCTTCAACCTTGATTGGCCTGGTATTGATCATCAGTGGCTTAGTCATTCAGCAAGTCTCATGGGGCAAGAAAACCAAAGCGGTAAACGCTTCTTCATCACCTATCAAAAGCCCTAAAAAACGATGCAATAAGTTGGATAAAAAAGAGATATAGATAACATTTTAATGATAGAAAGCACTTTACGCTGCTAGGATTTAGCTACGCGTTGGATACGATACTCACAAAGCCCAATAGCTTACGCTAGATTCTAATATAATTACCTTTGGGCGATTTAGGACTCGTTATTAATTATGTTTCGCTTCGCTATTCCTTCGCCTTTGATGGCAGACTGGCAACACGTTCTGCGACAATGCTGTAATGTAACTCAAGCTCAGGGACAGCTTTATACTCTGAGCGATACTCAGCAGTGGCTATCGACTGAGGTGTCCACCTCAACCCAAAATCATCGTGCTATCGTCGATGTGATAACGCAAGTTGTCGATCACTTTACGCCGACAGATTTTACAGTTAGCCATACCCCCTTTGAAGAGCAAACCTTGAGCATTGGACCGATTTGGCTACCTAATGGCGAATTGATTGCCGTACTGACACTGACTCACACTAATGATCAATCAACGGTTGTTTCGGCATGGCTAAGCGCAATCGCGGGGCGGATCAGCTTTGATATCAACTTGCACTGTCAGCAAGAACAAACGCGACATCAAAGCGCCGAAATAAAGCCAACACCAACACTACAAGAGTTTATCGACTGCCTTGAAGACCACGTATGGATAAAAGGCATGGATGGCCTTTATTCGATGACCAACCGAAGCGTAGAAAACGCGTGGCAAAAAACCAACAGTGAAATCATTGGAAAAGACGATTTTGCCCTGTTTAGCCATGAACGTGCGGAAAAATTCATTGATGCCGATAAATTGGTGGTAGCCACTGGCACGCAAAATATTGTTGAAGAATGCCGTCAAATTGATGAAAACAATAACCCCACTTGGCTAGAAACCATTAAGTCTCCTGTCCGTGATCATGCGGGAAACTTAATCGGCATTCTGGGGATGACACGTAACATCACCCGCCGAAAAATGGTAGAAACGCAGCTCTCCTTAGCGTCCCAAATTTTCAACAATTCGCAAGAAGGCATGGTCATTACAGACCGCAATGCCAACATCATTGATGTAAACACGGCTTTTACCCAAATTACAGGTTACCGCTCTGAAGAGGTGATAGGAAAAAACCCACGAATTCTGCGCTCAGGCCATCATGATCAAGGTTTCTATCAACAGTTGTGGCATCAACTCGAAAACAAAGGCCAATGGAAAGGCGAATTCATCAACAGAAAGAAAGATGGCAGCATTTATCCGCAATTAGCGACCATTAGCGCCGTAATGGACGATAAAAACCACCTTATTAACTACATTTGTGTGTTTGAAGATATCTCTGTGCGTAAGGCACACGAAGAAAAGCTGCAGCGCATGGCTTTTTACGATCCATTAACCAATCTACCTAATCGAACCCATTTACTCAGCTTACTTGAGCAACACATCGAAACCGGACACAAAAACCAGCAGACGTTTGCCACCCTATTCTTAGATATCGACCATTTCAAACACATCAACGATAGCATGGGCCACTTCTGTGGTGACCAATTGCTGTCTAAGTTAGCGATTCGTCTGCAAGATGTTCTTCACCTCAATGCGCATGTGGCTCGCATTGGCGGCGATGAATTTGTGATTATTTTGCCAGACATCCATAGTGATGTTGCCTTATTGGAAACCGTCGGCGATATTCTAAGCGTATTCCAGCAACCATTCGACTTGGCAAATCACGACTCACTTCGTGTCTCGACCAGTATTGGTATTGCCTTGTACCCAAGAGACGGTCAAGACAGTGAAACCTTACTGAAAAACGCAGACACCGCGATGTACTTAGCGAAGAAAAATGGACGCAACGGCTACGCGTTTTACTCACCGGATTTGACCGATAAATCCGTATCCCATGTACGCATTCAATCCGCTTTGCATCAAGCAATAGAAAAACAACAACTCCGGTTAGAATTCCAACCGCAATACAACTTGGAACGAAATACGATTGTCGGCGTGGAAGCTTTATTACGCTGGCAGCATCCAGAATTTGGCCTTGTACCACCAGCAGACTTTATTCCAATTGCAGAAAAAACAGGGCTGATTCAAAGCATTGGTGAGTGGGTGTTACAACAAGCTTGTTTGCAAGGTAATGCTTGGCTGGACCAGGGCATCGAGTTTGGCAAAATCGCCGTCAATGTTTCTGCGTTGCAGCTTCAGCAGTCAAATTTCATTCAGCGATTAAGTACCATCCTCGATAACACCGGATACCCTGCCCAACGGTTAGATTTGGAGATCACAGAGAGCTTTTTACTGATCGACCCTCAACAAGCCATTGCATCGTTAAATCAATTACGAGAACTGGGTATTGAGATTTCTCTGGATGACTTTGGAACTGGCTATTCGTCTTTGTCTTACTTGAAAGGTTTGCCAATCAACAAACTGAAAATTGACCGCTCATTTGTCAGTGATGTGCCAAGTAATAGCGACAGCAACGCGATTGTGAATGCCATTATTGCCATGGGAAAAACGCTGTCGTTGAAAGTCGTCGCGGAAGGGATAGAAACTCGGGAACAAGCCGATTATTTATTCGAAAAAGGCTGTATTTATGGTCAGGGATATTTATTTAGTCAGCCAGTGAGCGCTGAAAAACTGTTTCGTTGAACCAGCTTGCCCCTCAAGTCACTCTCGCGGTGCCACGTCCGCGGAGGTGATTTGCTTTGCTTGATTTTGGGTTGATTGGCATAGCTCTAGGCGATCAACCAAAATATTGATACAAACCAGTAACGGCACACCGATCAATAGTCCCATTCCGCCCCAAAGCCAGCCCCAAAAAACAAGCCAAACAAAAATCACTAACGGGTTTAAGTTAAACCTTTTCCCCAATAGTGTTGGTGTAACAAACTGACTTTCAATCAAATTGAGCAGTAAATAGATAGACACCACCGTCAGCATAAAACTGACCGACTCCAACTGAAGATAAGCAACAAAGCCAAAGCTCACCATGGATATGACAGGGCCGAGGTACGGCGCAAAATTCATCACGCCTGCAAATGCGCCCCATAGAAATGGATCTTCAAGGCCTAGAACAAAAAACACGGCCCCGACACTCAACCCCAGCCCAGCATTCACTAAAGTGATGGTGCCAATGTATCGAGATAGGTCTTTCTGTAGCGCTTTGACCAACTCAATCGCTTGGCGCTGTTTGGCGAACCCATGTAAGTAAGACACTGACTTTCGAAATAAGCTTCGTCCATGATTGAGCATAAAGTAAACCATAAACAGCACGATCATCGCTTGTGTCAAAATCGTCGGCGTAGTGGTCGCGAGCGTTTTTACCAAAGAAAATACGGTGTTGTTCCCGACCTCATCCATACTCATATCGTTGGCGATATTCAATGGAGTATTAAGGTGATCAGCCGAAGCTTTAGTAACTTCGCTTACTTCTTGCGACACATTTTTCACGATACTGGGCAGCTCAGACCACCATTGCTTGGCGGGCTCCGACATGGCGGCAAGACCAATAATTGAGGCGCCAACGAGGAATGACAGCGTCAACACGACGGTAATAGCACGTGGTAAACCTTTGTCTTCAAGATAATTAATGAAAGGGCTGCACAGCAGAGAAATAAAGGTGCTAAGCACAATAGGTAACAATATTGGCTTGGCAAAATACAGCCCTGGGACGAGTAACAGGACGAGAAGCGTTGCACCAATCGCAGTGTTGGCAGGAATGTTCAATTTCGCTGTCATAATAAGCTCAGAATCGGTAAGAAAATTTTGCGGTGAAATCCGCTATTAGAGTGGTTCGCCCTCTGTCGTCGCAGCGTTGCTTACTTGTGTTGCTGCATTTCCATTTTGCTCCGCATCTGACTCATCCAGAGAAGCTGCCGCGACCGGCTTTGTGAGCGAATCGGTAATATCAGACACGCTGCTAACCAATAGCCCCATTGACGAAATAGAAGAAGTCAGTCGAGACAATCGACCTGCTTTTGCTGCGGTAACGGCAACGACAGCACTAATGCCTAATGTCGTCCAAGGGTTTTCTCTCACAAACTTCTTGGTGGTAAACGTGAACATTTCCATCGACAAACAACATTGCTCTAGAGATGCTTTACCTTCCATCCGCTTGATCCGCATGGCTCGATTGAGCTTTTGTAGCGAGCGCATCCCACCCCTCCTGTAATTGTTCTGTCGTATTTTTGAATCCAAGAAATCCAACTAAACGCTTCTGCCACCAGGCTAAAGCAAATAATGCCAAGCCTAATGATGTGATAAATACACCCACGGCAACATATACGTTGGCAGTTAACTGATAAGCCACCACCCCAGAGGCAAGGCACAAACTGAATACGAACAATACCGACAATAGGGTAAAAACAACGGTACACAGCAAAATCTGACGCACTGCGGACACGTTAACTTTCATCTCCAAGAGGAACAAATCCAACGTTGAACCTGACCATGCTTTTAGCGATTTCGTCAGTTGGTCCAATTGCGCAAGAATGCTGCTCAAACCATTAATGGTTTGTTGGATATCCTGTTCTTCTGCCCCATCAGGGGCTCGGCCGCTGTCTGAAGCCGCCGAGCCTGATTGCTGATTGGTAACTCGCCCTGAGTTATTCATGTGAAGCCTCGCCTTTCTGTTGTGTGGCTTAATCCTTGGTGACCACTATTATTTGATCAGCTTCGAAACCGCCCAACCAGCAAGGAAGGCACAGCCTATGCTCAGCAATGGGCGCTCCTTGATTACATTTTCTGCCGACTTAGTCGCCTGCTGAACTTGCTGTGCACCGACATCCAGCTTCTCTTTGGCTTGATCTTTCATCGCGCCAACGGCTTCCGTCGTGGCTTGTTCCGCTAAGTGATATGCTTCTTCTAACTGCTCTTGAGGTTTTACTGTGCTTTCTTTTGTAGTAGCCATAACTAGCCTCCATTAATGAGTTGAATAGTGAATCAAGTGAAACAATGTTTGACCTCACTTACTCCCTACAAAGCCATATCCATGCCAGAATTTTAAGCTGTTGTTTTTTATTGATTTTATTTTTATTTCGATAAAAAGCCGTATCTGTACGTGTAATTCTTTCCAGGCTTTCCCCGCCATTCTTGTAATTTTTTCTTAGCGCCTTACCGACTGTTAGCAATTTATTGCAAAACAAGACATTAAGTCACTGATTAATAAGACTTAAAACTCATTGGCATACAACCTGCAATTGAAGATGAACATCGTGTTTGTATTCCATACGCTCAAACACCCCTATCACCAGTAAATAAGGAGTGGCATATGAAAAATGAAAACATCGCCTCAATCATTGAGCTTATCGAAAGCGGAAATGAAATTTACAACAAGGCCATCGAGAACATCGACAACACTTCTTTGAATAATGTGTTGGTAGAACTGCTCAGAGTACGTGAGCGTGCAGTCATTGAGCTCACTCCCTACTCTCTAGCAAGTAACAATGAAGAATCTGCCGACGACACTCCGGTTTCCTACACCATCAAGGCGCGTGAGGTCTACAGCGACGTGATGAAGGAAGTGTCCTCTGACAAAGAGTCTATGTATTTAGAACAGCTTGAAGGTGTCGAAAGCAAGGTACTCAAAGAGATTGAGAATTTGATTACTTCCCACCCAGAGCAGGCGGATAACTCGGTTCTGCTGAAAGTTCGTAGCGATATAAAAAGCTGCAAAGAAAAACTCAGCAGCATCAGCCTTATTAGCTAAAACTTGGTGGTCGCCTTTGCAATAAAGCTCGGTATTGATCAAAGAAATGGCCAACTTGCTTTGGCCATTTCTGACAAGCCCACAGGCGCATTAACATAACCATCACGAGAAATGTCCCACGACAATAGTCATAAATAAAGAGGTCACTATGACATTGGATAACAATCGAGTAAGGGAGCTACTCGTAAAAATGACACACCATCGCCAAACGTGTTTGCCTCTCGTTAACCCGCAATCACATATGACACTCGCAAGAGCGGCATATCGATTCGTGAAAATAGAAAAAGTGATGATCAAAAAGATGGCGAAGCTGTTCTTCGATCAAGATGGTGAACAATTCATTGCAGAAAATGCCACCGAATACGGTGTTGCCGAGTTAGGCAATTACAAAGAAATGCATTTTATGAATAAATTACTGTTAGATGATTTAAAAGCCCTGCTTAGAGCCATTGACGACACCAACTTAACCGCACTTGTTTCTTATTGGTTAGCTGCTTTACAAGTTGAAAACGATGAAATTGAAAAGCACTTACCTCAGGGTGAGTAATTATACTCGCCCTTCTTTCTTTCACTTTGTTTAACCCTCATCCCCAATCAACCTAGTAAAAGGTGCAGATAGAAAAAAGCCGCTGCATCTACTACGCAGCGACCTTGATAGCCTTTTTACGACGCACACCAAATCATCAAACAACACAGAAAAAGCGCCATGTAGAATACGAAGCAAATGGCGCGTTATCCGCGGATTATCTGTGTTAAAGCGAAGCTGATTTACGTCTCTGGCTTGGAACAAATACGTTCAATGACTTTGGACGCAGCTTGATTGCCAGTTGCTCATCAGAATACAGTTCACCATCAATCACATACTCAATCGGTTTATTCGCAGAAATAGTGACGCTCTGAGCCGTCGCGTATTGAAAATGTGTCGATTCTTCCTGTGCGCCTACGCTCGTTAATGTCAGATCCGACAATGCGATAAGACGTCCGCCTAAAGACTCGGTGTTATCTAAATATGTGATATGCAGCTTGCCATCATCAGGCTGCGGCGCATCACCACCTTGGGCAAGCAACGTACTAAATGGAGCGATATTCGCAACGACAAAACTATGGACTTCAAGCGTTTGTGTATTATTGTCGTGGTTTCCATCTTCAGTTGGATCGTCTAACGAAACGGTTAAAGCTTGCGTTTCTTCCGCCACTACAGCATTAAAAAAGCCGGTGAGGTAAGCTAGTTGTCCAAAAACATTTTTCTCTTCTCGCTGAGCGTGCTCGATCATTTTCTGTTCTAGCCCAATGCCTAAGACCAATAAAATAAGCCGCTGATTACATTCCGCAGTATCAATACGTTGGCAGTGTCCGCCAAGCAACGCTTCACACGCTTTTTCGACCGGTGAGAATTTTGCGCCAACGCCATAGAGCACATGACATAACGCATTGGCAGTTCCGAGCGGAACAATACCGAGTTTTAGGTCGGTATCCACCAATTGGCTCGCCACCTCTGTTACTGTGCCATCGCCACCAGCTACGATGATTTGCTTAGCTCCATTTTCTTTTGCCTGTTGTGTTAGCTGCTCGGCGCTGAGGTTTGTGGTGGTTTGATGAATACTCAAGCGATATTTTTTGGTTAGTTCACGAATCAAGTGCTGTTCGTTTTCCTCCCATTTTCCGCCACCTGCAACAGGGTTAACCACCATCCAAGTGGATTGATCCAGCCCTAGCACGCCTTTTTCACTGATCGCTCGTAACGTTCTAATCTGTAATTTATTCAATCTCGCGGTACTGCGTACGTCATTGATTTTTTTCATCACGGATTCAACCGTCAGTGACGGGTCTTTGCTTAATAAATACGCCGCCACAACAAACACTGAACGACCACGCCCTAACGCACAATGCACAACCACTGCCCGCGAGCACGAGATTTGAGTATCAATCCAGTTAATCGCATGGCGCAGGCGCTCTAGCGTTGGGGCTTTGTGGTCGAGTACCGGAATCGAAAGGTAATGAAACTGCTTGTCGGTCATCGCGCTTTCAAGGCCTGCAAATTCTGCGGTGACATCGACAATACAAGAGATCTCATTGGATTCGAGAAAATCTAAGTCACTCTGAAACAAACGGCGAGATAGGTATAAATTGTCGCTGACTTTTTGGATTGGAGGTACAGTATCACGCCGTCTTTCCCAGGCGTTATACGCTCTAGCCCCCAATAAAAATGGGATGAATGCCCAGCGAATCCACCTGACAATCTTGCCATCTTGGTTTTTTCTAAAAATAGAGGGAATGTCGAATACGTAGGCTACGCTGACCAACGCTAAAGAAAGAGATATCCACAAGAACAGCAGACTAACGATAATTTGAGGCGTATAGATAGCGGCCAATAAACTGATCAGAGCGCCAAGAATATAATATTTGATGATAAACATTCGCTCTCCTTGCCTTCAGCGAGTGCACTTTTTAGTGGAAGTTAGAATACGCGGGGGATTGAGCTTGGATACATGAACTTGAGTAAACGCCTTGATTGAGTGCCTTCCCGTGCCGAAATGGCACGAAAAGGTCCAACACTCTACCTAGCTTGCCACCTCTTCAACATAACCATCCGCTAGTTTCATTTTCTGCTTATCGGTCATTACCTTGCCGGCTAACTGGAAGAAACGCTGCTCTTCTTCCTCAAGATGGTGCAACACTTTGTGACGTAAGGTTTTCATTAGGTTGAGCCACGCTGGCGAGCTCATATCGGTTGCATCAAGCTGTGCAATCACTTTATCAATTTCATGATGCTCTGCGATGCCATGGCGAGTGAGATCAATGGTCTTATCGCTATCTATTAAAGGCGCGTAGAAAAACCGCTCTTCTGCCGCTGCGTGCTGTTCGAGTTCCTCTTTAAGGTTGTGATAAAACTCTTCACGAGCGGGGGAATCTCCAGACGTTTCCATCAGAGCATCGAGTAAAAGGCGTTGCTTTTCATGACTCTCTTTCAGTACATCAAATATGTTTTTCATCTTTGACTCCTTATCTGATTGTAAACAATTGGGACAAAAGGAAGGGCGGTTATTGACCGCCCCTCTCTTACATAGCTATGCGTAAAAAACCTAACCTGATTCGGCTAACAGTCTTGGTCTTCAGCGTTTAGGTTTTCTTTAATGTTTTCACATTCATCTTCAATCGCATTTTGGGTTTCTTCGGCGGCTTCATCTATCTTTTTGCCGGCCTGTTCCATTGGCCCTTCTTCACTACAAGCTGCCAACGCAAACACCAAACCGAATACTGCGGCGATACGGTAAATAAATGACGTAAGTCGCATGGAATCTCCTATCTATTTACGTTTTTTCTTCCCAGCAGAACAATCACTATTGATACAATTAATGACAATAGGAATAGGTAAAATATCACTTGCGCGATAGAGGCAGCAGCTCCTGCAATACCAGTAAAGCCTAATAGTGCAGAAATTAGTGCCAGTGCCAGAAAAATAAACATCCAACGAACCATAGTGTTACCTCCTAATAAAAGTGGGTTAAATCACTCGGCTCGCTATTATTGAACCACTTCTAGCTTATCAATCACCTTATTTACGTCATTGGTGTTATTTGCAATTGAAATTGCAAGATCATGCTCCGCATCTGAATTAACTTGACCTGCCAACGTTACCGTTTTGCGTTCTGTCGTTACATCAATATCCGTACCACTCACATTGGTATCCATTAGTAGGCGCGTTTTAACTATAGTCGTGATTTTAGAATCGGTCAGTGTAGCTAAAGCTTCTGAATCAGTTTCTTTCTTGCCTTCATTCACTACTGACAATTCGTTGTTTACTTTTTTCACACCATCAAGACCAGTAACAAGCTCTTCGGCAAGTGATTTTTCAAGATCATTGTTTACCGAACCAGAAAGGGTAACGACCTGATTCTCAACATCGGTATTGATATCAAAAGAGTTGAGATTGCTGTTTAGCAGTAGTGTGGTTTCAGCTTTACCATCTAGCCAAGCGTCCATGGATTCTTTTTCCCATTTATCACTCGCTAAGACTGCTGTAGATGAAGTAGCAAGAACTGACGTAAGTACAATTTTAGCTGCGATGTTATTCATGGTAATTCTCCTTTATTGACGTTGCACTTCCCTAGGAGCAAACCACGTGCCAACTTTATAACTCATTGTTTTTAAGTGACTAATAAAGGAAAGAGGTAAAAATGAGATGAGCAATAAAGTATAAGCATGAATTATTTACACGTAAAAAATGTAATTTTTAATCGGTGATAAAGCCTCCGTCACTTGTGCCTAAATAACCTGATAAAACAGAAAGGCTATTTCTCCAGAATCAATTAATAGCAAAATTATTATTTTAAAAATAAAAATCTGAACAAAAGGAAATATCTACTGATGGCTCTCACCGATATATATCAAAAAGGGGCTAATAACATAAAAATACCGAACAAATCCTTAAATCTATGCTGACAATATTTTGTCTTGTGAAGTGAGAATAATCCACGTACATTGTTTCTGTCATAGTAAAGAGGACATTTCTATGTCGATGCCAAGCCTATTTCTAAGAATACAAGATCCATCACTTAAAAATGCCATCGCTTCTTGCCAGGAACTGAACAAATTTCGTCTGCATGACATCGATGCCGCAGACCAATGGATTGAAGATTTCCTACAACTCAAACCGGAAGTTGCGATTGTTGAAGTCGCCCACTTTACTAGTGCAGATTATCAACGTCTTTCTAATATCGAAGACATCTACGATATGGACTTGATCATCATTAGCTCAGGCGCTCCAAACGAGAACTTGGATAAGCTGATGAACTTGGGTGCTATTTTTCACTACAGAAAGCCCGTTGATATTGCCATTCTGACGGACACCCTGAGCGAAGTCAGCCAGTACTATCAACACAAACAAGATCAAGGGCGTAAAGTGTCCACCAGCGATCTTGACCAATTTGGTCTTTTGGTCGGCTCTTCCTCTCCGATGCATCAGCTCTATCGTATGATCAGGCGCGTTGCTAAAACAGAAGCCAACGTCCTTATTGTCGGTGAAAGTGGATCAGGCAAAGAACTGGTGGCGCAGACCATCCACTTAGCGAGTGAGCGTAAACAACAGCCCTTTATAGCGATTAACTGTGGTGCCATTAGCCCTGAATTGGTTGATAGTGAACTGTTTGGCCATGAGAAAGGCGCTTTTACCGGAGCAAATAAAACTCACCAAGGTGTATTTAAGCAGGCAGAGGGCGGCACCCTATTTTTAGATGAAATCACCGAGATGCCTATCGAGCATCAAGTGAAGCTATTGCGGGTGCTAGAAACCGGAGAGTATCGCCCAGTTGGCAGTAATACGGTTCATATCGCTAATACTCGCATCATTGCTGCTACAAACCGTGATCCTAAAATCGCCATTGAGGAGCAGTTCCTGCGTGAAGATCTGTTTTTCCGCTTATCGCATTTCCCATTAACGATACCGCCACTGCGAGAACGAGGCGGTGATATCGTAGGTCTGGCCAAGCACTTTATTGCGCACCGCAACGCCAATGAGGCAAAAACCAAAACGATTCTTGACTCTGCGATCCAAAAAATCGCTGCACACGACTGGCCAGGTAATGTCCGTGAGCTCAAACACACGATCGAGCGTGCATTCATTTTGGCTGATGACACCATCCGAGATGAACATCTTATCTTCGACACACCACCATTGGAAACAGGCACCAGCATCGAAGACCTTGTTCCGGCGGGCGTTTCGCTAGAAGAGCTAGAAAAAGCCGCCATTCTCAATACCCTTGAAGAGAATCAAGGCAATAAAACGGAATCAGCGCAGGAGTTAGGCATTAGCGTGAAAACGCTCTATAACAAACTCGAAAAGTATCAAGACGAGTAACTCGCTATGGGAGTACAAAAAGAGCACTGAATTTTATTCAGTGCTCTTTTTGTATCTTATCTTTTATGCAGTTAGGCTGCGTTTGGTGTTTGATTAAACCCACTGCCCCGCAACAAAGCCGCTCGACCAGCACCACTGAAAATTGTAGCCCCCTAGCCAACCAGTCACATCCATCACTTCACCAATAAAATAAAGCCCTTTAATGTCTTTGCATTCCATGGTTTTCGAGGATAAGTGATCAGTATCGACACCGCCGAGTGTCACTTCCGCAGTTCGGTAGCCTTCAGTGCCATTCGGGGCGATATCCCAATGCTCTAGACGCTCCACAATCGCCGCAAGCTCCTTTTGATTGAACTGTTTTAGCGGTTTATCGACTAGCTCTTTACGTTCAATTAAGACTTCAACCAGACGCTTAGGCAGCACTTTGGCAAGCGTATTCTTGAGTGACTGATTTGGATGCTTCTCACGACTGCGTTCTAATAACTCAGCAACATCATCGTTTGGCACAAGATTGATCAACACCTTTTGTCCGGCCCGCCAGAATGAAGAAATCTGTAACACTGCTGGACCAGATAACCCACGATGTGTGAAGAGCAGGGCTTCTTTGAACATGGTGCCATCTTCAGCCGTAATTTCCGCAGGTACCGCGATACCAGATAACTCAGCAAAGTCTTCTTTGTCTTCTTTATGCAGAGTAAATGGTACAAGCCCTGCCGTGGTTGGAATAACTCGAAGACCAAATTGTTCCGCGACTTTATAACCAAATGGTGTCGCTCCCAGTTTTGGCATCGACAAGCCACCTGTTGCGATAACTAAAGACTCACATTCGACAATCTCAGTACCAGCATGCAAACGAAAGCCTTCATCAATTTTTTCAATCGAATGAACATCGCATTGGTAACGCTGCTCGATGTTCGGCATGTCACACTCAGCTAACAACATCTTCACGATATCTTTGGCCGTAAATGCATCGACACAAAACAACTGACCGTGATCACGCTCTTCGAACTCAATGCCATGTTTACACACCATCGAGATGAAATCCCAGTTAGTGTATTGGGAGAGCGCCGACTTAACAAAGTGCGGGTTTTGACACAAATAGTGATTAGCTGAAACGTCGTAGTTAGTGAAGTTACAACGACCACCGCCCGAGATAAGGATTTTACGTCCTGGCTTTTTAGCATGATCGAGCACCAAAACACGGCGGCCTCGCTTGCCTGCTTCTGCAGCACACATTAAACCTGCTGCGCCTGCGCCAATTACAACAACATCAAATTTCTTACTCATCGGTAGCTCTTAGACTGATTGGTATCGAATCAAAATAAAAAAGGATGTGCACATTGCACATCCTTGCTTTCTAGGCGCGACATTCTACCGACAAATACCGAAAGGGAAAAGCGCTTAAACTCTAAGCGCTCTGTATGTCCGCAAAATCTCAGACAGAACAACTTCTGGATTATTGACTCTTAGAGAATGAAGGCCGCAAGTAGCGTCACGCCGAGCAACGCGGTCGATAGAACAAACAATTCACGCACTCTTTCACACTTACCAGTAAAAATTTCATCGTGGTGATGATGATATTCTTTACTTTTAATGTAGTGATACAACCTCACCTGCTTGGTGACATTTCCATGAGTAGTAAAAAAACCATTACCATCAACTTGCTGATATAACAGCGGATGCGCTTCACGCATGATATAAATTAGAGAACGAAGAGCGGTGAGATACCGGACCATATTAACTCCAGTTACCACCATTAGCGCAAATAAGATTGTGTCTCCACTGATCATCTTTTCCTCCCTACATCTTCAACAATGCTCAAGAGAAAAAGACGATCAACACTTCGTCTTTACCCGCTACTTACAACGTCCCAAAACGCGTTTACGCAGCTGGAGCATCCATGATTGAAGATGAACCTTCTTTCGCCATTTGTGCTAGATCTTTGTCAATGAAGAACAACGCTTTACCGTCTTCACCTACCAGTTCGATCTTATCTAAAATCCCTTTAAACAACTTCTCTTCTTCGTGCTGTTCTGACACGTACCACTGTAGGAAGTTAAACGTTGAGTAGTCTTGGCTAGTAAATGCAACGTGCGCCAGTTTGTTGATTTTTTCCGTGATCATTTGCTCATGTTCAAATGTCTCGCGGAAAACGTCACCTAGGCTCGCAAAGTCATGCTTTGGCGCATCAATAGCGCCTAAGATTGGCATTGAGCCAGTTTCACTCACGTAAGTGAATAGGCGTTGCATGTGCTCCATTTCTTCTACGGCGTGAGCGCGTAAAAATTCAGCCGCACCTTCAAAACCTTTGTCTTCACACCAAGCACTCATTTGTAAGTATAGATTGGATGAGAAAAATTCTAGGTTAATTTGCTCATTCAATTGTTCGACCATAGTTTGAGACAGCATGTTAACTCCTATTATTGTGCATGCAATATACCCAAGTAACCTCGAAATAAATGACGCTGCGAGAATAGCTTGGTCTGGCAGACACGGCGAAGTTTCACTTCAACTCTAGTCAGTAACACTACGCTTATTTCAGCATATCAAAGTCACTTGGGTATAACGCCACTATAACATGATTACTGAGACAAGACTTTGTACCTACGGCACCGATATGAGATCACTTCAGCAAATTTTTTTTGGGGTTGGTGCTAATCTAAAACTATGACCTTACAAGGAGATAGCAATATGAGTTACAAACACATACTTGTGGCAGTCGACCTTTCAGACGACAGTAAAGTGTTGATTAAGAAAGCCGTATCACTGGCTAAACCTCTGGATGCGAAAGTCTCTTTTATTCACATCGACGTGAACTACGCAGAACTCTACACCGGGCTTATCGATATCAATATGGCAGAAGCGCAACATCAAGCAATGGAAGCATCGCGCACACAATTGGCAAACTTCGCAGAATATGCGCAATACCCAATTGCCCATACTTTAGTCGGTAGTGGCGATTTGAGTAATGAGCTGTGCGATACCATTCAAGACTACAGCATTGATTTGGTGGTTTGTGGTCATCACCAAGATTTCTGGAGCAAGATTCTATCTTCGACTCGACAGCTGATTAACTGCTCACCAGTCGATATGCTGGTCGTACCGCTAAAAGACTGATTGGCGCAACGATAAAACTTGGTTAGACTGCGGGCACATTTGTTGTTGATAAAGATTCTCATCCATGGCTTATCTATCCGCAGTTACCCTACTTTGGGCATTCTCATTTAGCCTGATCGGCGTTTACCTCGCCGGTCAGGTTGATTCTTGGTTCTCGGTGTTCATGCGCGTGGCACTGGCGAGTTTGGTTTTCATTCCCTTTTTGAAATTCCGTGGCGTTAGCAAATCCCTAATCGCGAAACTGATGACCGTCGGTGGCTTCCAGCTCGGCTTGATGTATTGCTTCTACTACCAATCTTTTTTGCTCCTTTCCGTGCCAGAAGTATTGCTGTTCACCGTATTCACACCCATTTACGTCACGCTAATCTATGACTTCTTGAAAGGTCGCTTTTCACCTTGGTACTTAGTTACCGCTGCAATAGCCGTATTTGGTGCCGCCTGGATTAAATTTGCAGGCATTAATGAAGATTTCCTACTGGGCTTTTTGGTCGTACAAGGAGCAAACCTCTGCTTTGCCATCGGTCAGGTGGGCTACAAATATATCATGGAGAGTGAACCCGTCGATTTGCCACAACACACCGTGTTTGGCTACTTCTACTTAGGTGCACTTTGTGTAGCAACCGTGGCTTTCGCGCTCATGGGTAACCTCGACAAACTACCAACCACTACAACGCAATGGGGCATTCTGACATACCTTGGGTTGATTGCTTCTGGTTTTGGTTACTTTGCTTGGAACAAAGGCGCGACTATGGTGAACGCAGGTGCACTGGCAGTAATGAACAATGCATTGGTTCCGGCGGGCTTGATTGTAAACATTGTGATTTGGAACCGCGATGTTGATGTCATGCGACTCGCCATTGGCGGTGCGATCATCATGCTATCCCTATGGATTAACGAAACCTGGGTGAAAAAGCGCGTCGAAATGAGCTACGCCAATAAGTAACGCCATCGCTACTAACAAATATTCCAGCAATAAAAAACGCTCTCCGACTGGAGAGCGTTTTTTGTTTGATTAATGCACTTTGGCTTGTGAGATTGCGTTTATCAAAGCATTAGGTGGCGTTGGCAGCAACACTTCTAGTTTCGCATTGCGCGCTTCAAGCTTGCGCTGACGCTTAAGTAACTTTTGTTGTTTTTTCGCCACTTTTAGCAACTTCTTTTGCTGCTTATAGTGCTTTTTCAGTGTTTTTTTCGCTTTCTTGAGCGATTTTTTATCCGCTAAATCAAACCATACTGGTGCGTCGGCTCTTACTGGCTCCGGAGATTTTTCGGCTTGTTTTTTCTCTTTCACACGCTCAACAACACGCCTCACAATCGCGGCTTTTTCGTTGCTTTGTTTAGTGATCACTGGAATCGCTTGTGCTGGCAGAGCTTCAACCAATAAGCCACATGCTTGTTGCTCACTCAATGGCTTGTCTTGGCATTTTTGTGGAGGAATTGCGGCTGGCTTACAAAGGGTATCTTTGGCCGATGAAGAGCGTGCGCAAGAACGACAAACGAATTTTGGTGCGACAACTAAACGATGGATATCACCAAGTTCTGCCGCGATCTGTTTGCGACTCATTTTACATAAACGTTTAGCCATTCTACTACTCCAGCTTCCCAGTTATCGACCGCATCACAACAAGTGAAATAATAATAATTCTTAGTTAGATATACAGTCAGGGAAGGGAATTAGCAAGAGAAAACTATCAATAGAGACTAGGAAAGAGAGGCTGAGTCACAGCACGACACACCGTACTGTGACAAGAAAAGTTGAGCCGTCAGGAAGTTATGCCATCGATGCTTTAACGTAGACATCGAAGCGATTTTTTTTCGTTTCAATCGCCATGGTCGGTTTTTTCTCGTTCAGCCAGTTAGCATAGTCTGGGCGTTTAACTACTACACGCTTTGTGGCTAACGCCATGGCTGGTTCTAGCAGACCATCGGCGTCCAAATCGGCGCCAACCAACGATTGGAAAACGCGCATTTCTTTTTTTACGAGCGCCGACTTCTTTTTATTTTCTGGGTGCGGATACATCGGGTCAAGATACACCACATCTGGCTGGACAAAGTCTTTATCTTGCGCCAATTGTTCCAGCGCATCATGGCTAGAAGCATGGATTAGCGACATGCGCTCAGATACCCAGGTGCCGATTTCTGGGTCTTGTTTCGCTCGATCCAAGCCATCATCTAACAAAGCCGCTACGACTGGATGACGCTCGACCATCTGCACTTTACAACCTAGCGAGGCGAGCACAAACGCATCACGACCAAGACCTGCCGTGCCGTCTAACACGGTTGGCGTTGCCCCTTTGTTCAACCCCGCAGCTTTCGCAATTGCCTGGCCTTTACCACCACCGAACTTGCGACGATGACCGACCGCACCACCAATCAAATCCACAAAGATTGCACCCAGCTTTGGCTCATCCACTTTACGTAGCTCCAAACGCTCGGTGGTTAGCACCAAAGCAAAATCGCTATCGTCAGTGTGTGAAAGCTGCCAACGCGCAGCGAGTTCATCAAGATGAGATTGTTGAGACGGGTTTTCACAGATCAATTGCAGTTGCAAAAGGAGGCTCCAATAAAAATCGAGGTAACTGGCGCTGAGTGTATACCTAAGTTACCTATTAATGCTAGGTTGAGCTTGCTACGCAGAGGTTATACAGCCGTCAGTTGCTCCACTAGCTCAGAAAGCGGCTTAGGATGGCCAATACCGTAGCCTTGGCCGTAGTCCACACCGAGGTCTATCAAATGCTGCATGACCTGGTCATTTTCGACAAACTCCGCCACCGTCACTTTACCTAGTTGCTTCGCCAAGTCATTGATTGAACGAACCATCACGCGGTCCATTTCATTTACGTTGATATCTTGCACGAAAAGACCATCAATTTTCACGATATCGACAGGAAGTTTCTTTAAGTAACCAAATGAAGACAATCCAGATCCGAAATCATCCAATGCAATCATACAACCCAAAGCCTTTAGCTTGGTAAACAGCTCAATGGCTTGATCCAGATTGCTCATCGCCGCTGTCTCGGTGATTTCTAAGCAGATTTTTTCACACGGCAGAGTCGAACTTTCCAATCGCTCCAATAAGAAGTCAATAAACTCTTGATTCCCCATAGATTGACCTGAAAGGTTTATCGAACAGCGACCAAGCTGTTCAACCACCTCAGGACGCTGTTCAAACCACTCTAGTGTTTGAGTAATAACCTGCTTATCAATCCAATGGGCAATGTTGTAACGCTCGGAAGCAGGGATAAACAGCGCAGGAGAAACATAATCACCGTACCCATTGCGAATACGCACCAAAATCTCAAAATACATTTGAGTCTCGTGCTTTTGTAAGCTTTTTATCGGTTGAGCAAACAGTTCTAAACGTTGATTCGACAATGCCTCATGCACCAAATTGACGCTCTGCATTTCCATCTGACGACGCTGCAACTCTTCGTTATCTAAGCTGAATAGATTATAGCGGTTACGGCCTTGCTCTTTAGCGGCGTGACAAGCAGAGTCTGCTTGAGCATGCACCATTTGTGGCGTATCAGCGGTATGATCGATGATACGGATACCAATTGAGCAACTGATGAACAGGCGTGTGTCTTCCCAAATAAAGAGGTGTTCGCTTAGTGTCGAGATGATCAGTTTGGCAATATTGATGGCGCCATATTCGTCACAGTCTTTGAGTAACACCGCAAACTCATCGCCTCCCATTCGAGCCAAGATGGAATTGTACGGCAGAACGCCTTCCAGCATACTGGCGCAGAATTGAATCGCCGCATCACCTGCATCATGCCCAACCGTATCATTGAGGACTTTTAGTTGATCTAAGTCGAGGTACAACATGGCGTGGACTCGACGATGGCTGTCCACTTCGCACAGTGCGGTCTTAAGCTCTAGTTCAAAATGGTTTCTGTTGTAAGTCCCCGTCAGTAAGTCATAGCGAGCTTGGTATTCCAATTTCTCGGAAAGCAGTTTGGTTTCGGTAATATCTTCGCCCACAATCAGTAGTTGCTCAGATTCACTCAGCGGACGAATATTCTCGCGCACCCAAACACGATGACCATTTGCATGACGATACTCGACTTCACGTCGCCAAACACCATGCACTTGCTGGTTGGGTTGCAATAACACTTGGCGAGGGAACAGCACTTTGTCATCAAAATAGAACTCCCTCAGGCGATGTCCGAGCATGTCCATCGGTTTGTAGCCAAGAAGTAGTTGAGCAAATCGATTCACTTCTTGAATTCGGTTATTACTATCAAGCGTCACCATCATCACGGGCTGCTGCTCGTAATAGTTGCGTAGGGTTGACTCACGTTGGTAAAGCTTGTCCTCCATCAATTTACGACTGGTAATATCGCGCGCTTCAAACAAGTATTGCTTATGATTCCCTACTTGCTGAGAAAAAGGCTTGAGCGAAACTTCTAACACCAATGCGCCGTGTTCTTTACTCCAAATTTCAGCTTCAAACGTCGACACTTGATGGTGAGGCGCGTGGAAATACTCCTCAAGCAACGCTTGTGCTTTTTCACTCCAGTTGGGGTGAAACCAAAGTGGTCGGTCTAAACGCAGTCCTTGGTGATAAAGTAAGGATTGAAGGTGATCGTTGCCCGATTTAAGCACACCGTTGGCATCCAAAATGCCCATATACTGCATGCTCTGATCGAAAATCGATTCTAGAATAGCCTGGCTTTCTCGCGCAGCGCTCTCACTTCGACGCATCCGTTGTAAATAATAACCCATCAGCAAAATGACCACCGACATCACCACAAACAGGCTACCAAACAGGCGAATTTCCTTGGCAAAACGTTCAGAAAGCTTCATTGGCTTATTAAAAAATACCGCAGAAACCTCTTGTTCAGCCCCCAATCCCCAACGCGCTACCGCTTGGTAATCGAGCTTTATTTCAGAATCACTTTTTTTCACCGCAGGCAGAGGCTGATCAGGGTTATCCAAAACGAACTCAAGCATCTCTGCGCTCTCAATACCATGCCGATAACCACTTTGAATAACCCCTCCAACTGCGCCATGACCCAAACCAATGTCATGCACCATAAACAGCGGCGCGTTTGAGACTTTGTTGACACCAACCCAGTCACGCTCGCTGCCAACCATACCTTGTTTATCTCGGTAATAGGTCCAGAACAAGACGACTTTATCGGAACTCAGTTTTGCGACTTGTTGTTTTAGATCGATGATGCTGTCTGGGACAAGTTGTACGATTTTGTCTCGATATTGCGGGAACTTGAGGACAAAATTGTCGATTTGATAACGCAACACCTCACCGGTCACCGAGTGGTCACTGACGATGAGAACTTGTGTGTAGTTCGGATGTAAGCGCTCAATAAGAGCGAGATTCGCTTCCAAATCGACATCTTCCATGACTCCGGTTGCATTCAGAGAACGATGTAAAGAAGGATGGTAGTTATTAATGCCGTTAAATATAACTGGGGTGTCTTTGATGATTGGGGCTAAACGCTGCATGAGTTCAAGCGCATTGTTATCGCTCACTAAAATGGCATCGAATCGCTCTTTGCGTAATTTCGTAAGATACAAGGATTTTAGTTGTGCAAAAAACTGCTCACTCTGGTTACGTTTCGAGTCTAGATAGAGCACACGCATGTCCAGCGCTCGATCGCCCAGCTGTTGCTCGATGCCTCGCTGTATGGAGTCCGTCCAGAAAAAACCCTGATGATAGGAGTGCACGACCAACACCTTCGGATCTGAGGCCGTAGCAAACGCGCTCCAACATAGCGCGGCAATAACCAGAAAACGCTGCACATTCTCTCCATAGCTCGGAGTTAACCCGCAGTTACTCCTGCCAAACCTTGTGAATCCTATCCGCTATGAGTATAAAAGGGAGGTAAAACTCTATCCCTAACGGAAATCATAGTATGAATGCGAGCCTGCCGAAACTCGACGACCTTGACCGCGCAATATTAAAAACACTGATGGCTGACGCCAGAACGCCCTACGCAGAAATGGCAAAGCAGTTCGATGTCAGCCCTGCCACTATCCATGTGCGTATCGAGAAGATGAAGTCGGCGGACATCATCGAAGGAACGGAGGTGATCATCAATACTAAAAAGCTTGGCTACGATGTGTGCTGCTTTATTGGTATTAACCTCAATGCAGCTCGTGATTACCACTCCGCGTTAGAAAAACTCAACGCGCTCGACGAAGTCGTTGAAGCTTACTACACCACGGGCGCGTATAACATATTCGTCAAATTGATGTGCAAATCGATTGAAGAGCTGCAATTTGTACTGATCGACAAGCTGCAAGCCATTGATGAGGTTCAGTCCACGGAGACATTGATATCGTTGCAGAACCCGATCAACCGAAACGTAAATCCGTAAAATTTTTTATAAAAACTGTACAAAAAAGGCCAACCGAACGGTTGGCCTTGATGTTTTTTGCTCAATTTACGCCGCAATACCCGAATGGCGCAACAGTGCATCGATTTGTGGCTCGCGGCCACGGAAGCGCTTAAACAGCTCCATTGGCTCTTCACTGCCCCCCATTTCTAGGATGTTGTTCAGGAAGCTTAGACCCGTCTCTTTGTTGAAGATGCCTTCTTCTTCAAAGCGAGAATACGCGTCTGACGACAGCACTTCAGCCCACAGGTAGCTGTAGTAACCCGCACTGTAGCCACCAGCAAAAATATGGCCGAAGCTGTGTGAGAAACGCGCCCACTCAACCGCAGGAACTACCGCGACTTTCTCTTTCACTTTCGCCAGAGTTTCCAGTACACGCGCACCCACTTCAGGGTCATATTCGGTGTGAAGCGTGAAGTCGAACAAGCCGAATTCTAGCTGACGCAAAATACCCATCGCAGATTGGAAGTTTTTCGCTGCGAGCATTTTGTCTAGCATCGCTTTAGGTAACGGCTCACCTGTCTCATAGTGACCAGAAATGAACGCCAGCGCATCCTCTTCCCAACACCAGTTTTCTAGGAACTGACTTGGTAGCTCAACCGCATCCCAAGGCACGCCATTAATACCTGAAACAGCACCTGTATCAACTTGCGTCAACATGTGGTGGATTCCATGACCAAACTCATGGAATAGCGTCACGACTTCATCGTGCGTGAACAGTGCTGGTTTGTCGCCCACTGGACGGTTGAAGTTACACGTTAGATACGCAACCGGCGTTTGCAGCTCGCCAGATAGCGTAACGCGACGACCACGACAATCATCCATCCACGCGCCGCCACGTTTGTGTTCACGAGCGTAGAGATCTAGGTAGAAACTGCCACGGAGTGTGCCTTCAGCATCAAAGATATCGAAAAAGCGCACGGACTCATGCCAAGTGTCTACGCCTTCGCGCTCAGTAACGGTCATGCCAAACACGCGGTTTAGCACTTCAAACAGACCGCTCACGACTTTTGACTCTGGGAAGTATGGGCGCAGTTCTTCATCCGAAATTTGGAACAGGTGCTGCTTTTGTTTCTCGCTGTAGTAAGCGATATCCCAAACGTTCAGCTCTTCAACACCAAACTCACTTTTCGCAAACTGACGTAACTCTTCGACTTCACGTTCACCTTGCGGTTTCGCTCGTGTCGCTAGGTCATTCAGGAAGCCCAGCACTTGATCCGGCGTTTCAGCCATCTTTGTTGCTAACGACTTTTCACTGTAAGTATTGAAACCTAGCATACGTGAAATTTCATGGCGCAGTTTTAGCTGCTCAGTAATGATTTCTGAGTTATCCCATTTGCCTGCGTTTGGACCTCGATCAGAAGCGCGCGTCACGTACGCTTCGTACACTTCTTTACGCAACTCTTGGTTATCGCAGTACGTCATGACAGGTAGGTAAGATGGGATATCTAGCGTAATGAGGTAACCATCTAACTCTTTTACTTCTGCGGCAGCTTTCGCTGCTGCCAGCGCCGATTCTGGCATACCTGCTAGGTCTTTCTCGTCTGTGATGTGCTTGGTCCAACCCATGGTGGCATCCAGCACATTGTTAGAGAATTTAGAGCTCAGCTCAGACATACGTTTGCTGATCTCGCCGTAACGGTGCTGCTCATCGGATGGCAAACCAATGCCTGATAACTCGAAATCACGCAGTGCATCAGTGATGGTTTTCTGCTGGGCACGAGTTAACGTTGCAAATTCTTCGCTCGCTTTGATGGTTTTGTACGCTTCGTACAACCCTTTGTGCTGACCAACCCAAGTGCCGTACTCTGACAAAATTGGTAGGCAACTTTCGTAAGCTTCACGTAGCTCTTCGCTGTTCACTACCGAGTTCATGTGACCCACTGGCGACCAGATGCGGCTTAAGCGATCATCCGCTTCTTCAATTGGCGCAATCACACTGTCCCAAGTTGGATGAGCGTTGTCTTGTAGAACTTCATCGATTTTTGCTCGGCAGTCAGCAATCGCTTGCTCAACGGCAGGCTTGATGTGTTCTGGTTTAATTTGAGAAAACGGAGGTAGGTCCGTAAACGTCAGAAGAGGATTAGACATGAATAATTCCTTTTGTGTTTTGACTCTGTGATTGCCTGTCTATTTTGTGTAGATAGGCCAACTCAATGTACAGACGAGCCAGCAACATGGATTGGGGGAGCTCCGTTCCCTTTCTCTATGCCGCGATGACCATCATATAGTCAACCAGCGCTACTCTGTCCTTGAGTCTTGTTATACCTAAATGAAATTTCACACCCTTTTGAGTGCGAGAAACTCACCTAGTTCAATTCGATTACCAATAGTAAGTGTGGGTGACTTAAAGAAATTTCAATAGCGTCCCCTTATCAGAGGAACAGATTTGATTGGAAGTTCTACATCTTTAAGTTACTTGAGTATAATACCGCCATAGAGTGAAAATCACAGACCACACTCAACCAAAGAGTGTTTCGAGAGTTTAATTTGTTAAGTTACCGCCACAGCTTCCACGCTGGCAACCATGCCGACGTGGTCAAACACATCGTTCAAAGCCTCATTCTTGATGCGCTGAAACAAAAAGATAAGCCATTCGTTTATCACGATACCCACTCGGGTGTGGGCCGTTACGATCTGACTCACGAATGGTCTGAAAAAACGGGCGAATACAAACAAGGCATCGCACGTATTTGGGATAACCCAAGCATTCCCGAAGACATCAAAAGCTACATCGATGCCATTAAAGTGCTCAACAATGGCGAGAAGCTGCGTTACTACCCAGGCTCACCACGTGTGGCGCGCGCGCAAATCCGCCCACAAGATCGCATGGTGCTGACCGAGTTGCACCCGGCCGATCACCCATTGTTAGAGCAAGAATTCCATCGTGATCGCCAAGTGAGCATCTTCAAAGAAGACGGATTCCAACGCCTCAAAGCAAGCTTACCGCCACAAGAACGTCGTGGTTTGGTGCTGATTGACCCACCATACGAACTCGCGAAAGAGTACCGCGATGTGGTGCGAGCGATTCATCAGAGCCATAAACGTTGGGCAACCGGTATCTACGCGATTTGGTACCCAGTGGTAAACCGTCACGACATCGAAGATATGATCGAAGGCT
This sequence comes from Vibrio sp. 1731, assembly GCF_033339955.1. Taxonomy (NCBI): domain Bacteria; kingdom Pseudomonadati; phylum Pseudomonadota; class Gammaproteobacteria; order Vibrionales; family Vibrionaceae; genus Vibrio; species Vibrio sp. 1731. The sequence goes on from NZ_JAWOVO010000005.1 coordinate 248,472, forward strand.
TGGAAGCACTGGGCATTCGTAAAATTCTGCAAATCGAGTTAGGTGTTGCACCAGATACCAACGAGCGCGGCATGACGGCATCCGGCATGATTGTGATTAACCCGCCATGGAAACTGGAAAGCCAGATGAAAGAGATTCTGCCATTCCTGCAAGACGCGATCGCACCAGCAACTGGCCACTGGAAAGTGGACTGGATTGTGCCAGAGTAAGCACTTCAGTACTGATATCTTCAAGCGCAACGATATTCTCGTTGCGCTTTTTTATGCTCTCACCTTCTCCCTCCAATCGTGCTTATTCTTCTTTTTGTGCCTCTCATCGCTATTTGTCATAAGTATTGTCGCTTTTTCCCATTTAGGAATTAGTCGAATTCGATTTATGATAGTGGGATAACGGTGGCATTGAGTTCGGGCAAGGTCATCCCAATCTATCTATGTACCAGATAAAATTTATAAGCTCTTGGAGAAAGTAATGGCGACTCATTTTGACTATATCTGTATCGGTGGCGGCAGTGGCGGCATCGCATCTGCAAACCGTGCGGCGATGTACGGCGCGAAAGTTGCGCTAATCGAAGCTCAAGACCTTGGCGGTACCTGTGTAAACGTAGGTTGTGTACCGAAAAAAGTGATGTGGCATGGCGCGCAAATCGCAGAAGCAATGAACCTGTACGCAGAAGATTACGGTTTTGATGTCGACGTGAAAGGTTTCGACTGGAGCAAACTGGTTGAGAGCCGTCAGGCATACATCGGTCGTATTCACCAATCTTACGATCGCGTTCTTGGCAACAACAAAGTAAACGTGATTAAAGGCTTTGCTAAGTTTGTTGACGAAAAAACTGTCGAAGTAAACGGTGAACACTACACAGCAGATCACATCCTGATCGCGGTTGGTGGTCGTCCTACTATTCCAAACATTCCAGGCGCTGAATACGGCATCGATTCAAACGGCTTCTTCGACCTAGCAGAGCAACCAAAACGCGTTGCGGTTGTGGGTGCTGGCTACATCGCAGTTGAAATTGCTGGCGTACTGCACGCGCTAGGTACAGAAACGCACCTGTTCGTACGTAAAGAGTCACCACTACGTAGCTTCGATCCAATGATCATCGATACGTTGGTTGAAGTAATGGACGCAGAAGGTCCAAAACTGCACACCCACTCTGTACCAAAAGAAGTGGTAAAAGAAGCCGATGGCAGCCTAACTCTGCACCTAGAAAACGGTGAAAGCCAAAACGTTGACCAACTGATTTGGGCAATCGGTCGTCACCCAGCGACAGACGCAATCAACCTAGCGTCAACCGGCGTGGCAACGAACGAAAAAGGCTACATTAAGGTGGACGAATACCAAGAAACCAACGTGAAAGGCATCTACTGCGTGGGTGACATCATGGAAGGCGGTATCGAGCTAACGCCAGTAGCAGTTAAAGCGGGTCGTCAACTTTCTGAGCGTTTGTTCAACAACAAACCAAACGCGAAGATGGACTACGATTTGGTACCAACTGTGGTATTTAGCCACCCACCAATCGGCACTATCGGTCTTACAACGCAAGAAGCAGAAGAGAAGTACGGCAAAGACAACATCAAAGTTTACACGTCTGGCTTTACGGCGATGTACACCGCTGTTACTAAGCACCGTCAACCATGTAAGATGAAGCTTGTATGTGCGGGCGAAGAAGAAACGGTTGTTGGTCTGCACGGCATCGGTTTCACGGTAGATGAAATGATCCAAGGCTTCGGCGTAGCAATGAAGATGGGCGCAACCAAAGCAGACTTCGACTCTGTTGTGGCTATCCACCCGACGGGCTCAGAAGAGTTCGTAACGATGCGTTAATTGCGCTGAAATCGCATTGCTGATTTCAGCGAATCATTTGAAAAGGTCACCTTAGGGTGACCTTTTTTTGTTAGCCCATGCTTAACTCGCATTCTCCAATAACGTGCGAATAAACTCGGCTTTGATAGCACTCTCCTGCTTACCGTCATGAATCAGGCATAAGTCTGCACGCAGTGATTCTTTCAGCTTGATAAAACGAATCCCATGCCAATGATGCTGAGAAAACGTCGACGGCACCAACGTCACGGTATTGCTGTTTGCTACATACGCCATCAAGGTGCTTGGCTCCACCACTTGTTTGCCAATATGGGGTGAAAAGCCTTCTTGCAGACAGGCATTGATGATGAAGTTTGCCGAGGCTGAATTCGCCAAACTCATAAACGCAAACTCACACGTCTTTAAATCTTGGAGCCGCAGCAAAGATTTGCTGGCTAACTCATGTTGCTCCGACACCGCCACCACAAACACATCTTTGCCCAAAGACACCGACTGATACGGATAAATGTTGAGTGCATCGGCAAAACGTACAATGCCCACGTCGATTTTCTTCTCACTCAGATGCTTCTTTTGCGTCTCTGGGTTAAGGTCAAAAATGTCGGCGTGATAAGTGCTATGCTCAGCATGGAAGCGCTGTAACAAACGATCAAATCCGCCCCAAAATGCGCTACTTACCACACCAACTCGCAGGATATTTCTCTGGTTCAACCCCACTTGCTGCACTTGATTGAGCGAGACATCCAAGGTCTGAAAAATCAGTTGGCATTTGGACTCCAACAATCGCCCGGCCTCCGTCAGCATGACATTTCTTGAATCGCGCTCAAACAGTTTGACGTTAAGCACCTCTTCCAACTCTTTGATGCGATTGCTCAACGGCGAATTGGTGATATTGAGGTTCTCGGCCGCCTTAGTGAAATGCTTGGTTTGTGCGACCTCGTAAAAGTAACGCAGCATCTTCAGCGTCACGCGCTCAAATGGTTCTGACTTCATGCATTGAGTCCTAGCGAATTTCATCATCCTCTTTTTAAGGATGATAGTAGCGAATAAAGCAAAGATAACCAGCGCAGAAAGTCACACAATGGAATCAACACACAACCAGAAGGTGACTAACATGAATCACGATCCAGTAATCGGCGCGCTACAAACCATTCGCGAACGCAAACCAAACTTCCAACCTAAAGCGGCGTTTATTTTAGGCTCTGGCTTAGGCGTATTGGCAGACGAGCTACAAGACAAAGTGGTCATTCCATACGAAGAGCTCGAAGGCTTTCCGGTTAGCACCGTGCAAGGCCACTCTGGTGAGTTGGTACTTGGCACCATGGGCGGCGTAGACGTAGTGTGCATGAAAGGTCGCGGTCACTACTACGAACACGGCTCAATGAAGGTCATGACCACGCCCGTGCGCACCTTTAAAAAGCTGGGCTGTGAGTTTTTACTCGTCACCAACGCAGCAGGCTCACTTCGCCCTGAACGCATTGATGTCGGTTCTCTGGTGGTATTTCATGATCACATTAATACCATGCCTGAATCGCCAATGATCGGTCCGAATGATGAAGAGTACGGCCCGAGGTTCTTCAGCCTCGCCAATGCGTACGACAAAGACCTACGCGCAGAAGCGTTTGAAGTCGGCAAAGCCAATGGCATTCACCTCAATGAAGGTGTGTTTGTCTCTTACACAGGCCCCAACTTTGAGACCGCAGCCGAAATCCGCATGATGCAAATCATCGGTGGTGATGTGGTGGGCATGTCGGTCGTGCCAGAAGTGATTTCTGCGGCGCATTGCGGCTTACCCGTATTGGCAGTGTGTGCGATCACCAACATGGCAGAAGGCTTGGGAGATGTAGAACTGTCTCACGCCCAAACATTGAAGTGCGCGAAGCTAGCCGAAGCCGATTTCATTCGCTTTATTAAGCGCTTTATGAAGCATCACTTCTAAAGCTGTTTCATTCCCAAAAGCAAAAGGGTCATCAAGTAACTTGATGACCCTTTTTTGTGTCACGTTTTCTAACGTTCGGGGGTATTTCGGAGCCGTTTGTGCGTTTTACTTAACTGCACGAACCAATTCAGCAATGCCTTCCCAATCGCCGTTGTCCATCATTGCGGTTGGCACCATCCAAGTACCGCCACAAGCTACAACCGATTTCAGCGCTAGGTAATCTTCCACGTTGGATGGGCTTACGCCACCTGTTGGCATGAATTCCACTGGGTAAACCGCCGTCAGTGCTTTCAGCATGTTTACGCCGCCTGATGGCTCAGCAGGGAAGAACTTCAACGTACGCAAACCCATTTCCATCGCTTGCTCAACCAAGCTTGGGTTGTTTACACCCGGTACGATAGTCACGCCACGTTGCTGACAGTATTTCACTGTGGTTGGGTTGAAGCCTGGGCTAACGATAAAGTCCACGCCCGCTTCGATCGCGATATCCACTTGTTCTGTGGTCAGAACGGTGCCCGCGCCAATCAACAATTCTGGGTACGCTTCACGCATGATGCGAATCGACTCCGCCGCCGCTTCGGTGCGGAATGTCACTTCCGCACATGGTAAACCGTTTTCTACCAACACTTTTGCCAGTGGCAGAGCGTGTGCTACGTCGTTGATTGCGATAACTGGGACGATTTTGATATCTCTTAATCGTTGTTCAAGTGTTGTCATGGGGAACCTCTAAAGAATAAAGCTTAATGTTGCGACGATAATAAACGCGATACCGCCAAGTAACGTTTCCATTACCGTCCAAGTTTTTAATGTGGTTTTCTCATCCATCTCAAGCAAACGAGATACCAACCAGAAACCAGAGTCATTGAAGTGAGACAGTACCGTTGCACCACCCGCAATCGCGATTACGATAAAGCAAAGGTCGAGTTCACTCAAACCTGTTGATGCAGCCACAACTGGCGCGATAAGAGCTGCCGTAGTGGTTAGCGCTACCGTTGCCGAGCCTTGAGCAACACGCAGACAGGTTGAAATCACAAACGCCGCCACAATCACAGGCATACCTGTGTCTGTAAGAACGTCAGCCAGTGCATCACCGATACCACTTGAACGCAGTACGCCGCCAAACATGCCACCAGCACCCGTTACTAGGATAACGCCACAGATTGGAGCCAATGACTCACCACACAATTTTTCTAGTTTTGCCATGCCGTAGTCTTTGGCAAACACAGCCAGACAGACAATCAAAGTAATCAGCAACGCGACTGGAGTTTTACCTAGCATACGTAGGAACTCAACCAGTGCCGTTTTGCCATCAATCACACCCGCAACCGCCAGTGTGTTCAGTACCGTATCCAAACAGATTAGCAGGACTGGCAGCACAAGGATGGTCATAACCGTGCCAAATTTTGGTGCGTTGCGCTCATCCACCATCGCTTCGCCATTAAAGAAGGCTTTAGATAGTGGGATATCGAATTTTTTGCCCGCGTACAAACCAAATAGGTAAGCGCCAAGGTACCAAGTTGGAATAGCCACCAGAATACCCACCACCAATAACAGACCGATGTTTGCACCAAGGAATTCTGCCGCTGCAACCGGACCTGGGTGTGGTGGAACAAACGCGTGCATAACCGCAAAAGCACCAGCTGCAGGCAACGCGTATTTAATTGGTGAGCCACCAAAACGAGCCGCCACACTTAGGATGATTGGCATCATCACTACAAGGCCAGCATCGAAGAAGATTGGGAAGCCAAACAGTAATGAAGCGACGCCCAAAGCAAATGGTGCGCGCTCTTTACCAAAGCGACCAATCAAAGTGTCTGCCAGCACTTTCGCACCGCCAGTCACTTCAAGAATTTTACCGATCATCGCACCGAGACCAACCAGCAATGCCACGGAAGCCAGCGTGCCGCCGAAGCCGCCCATCATGGTCGATACGACTTTCTCTGAAGGAACGCCAGTGGCGATTGCCGTACCTAAACTCACCATAGTAAGGGAAGCAAAAGCATGGACTTTCAGTTTAATGATCAGAACGAGTAACGCTGCAATGGCAAGGCCTGCAATCGTCAGTAGGAACGTAGGATCTGGGGCTTGGGTTAATTGCTCCATAGGTTCACCTTTAAGAATTATTGTTTGTGTTATGGTTCACATTTATTTCAGTTACCGGTAACATGTTACCGATAACATGAATAAGATAAACCCATATTTTAAAGTGAATTCAAAAATTGAGATCACGCGCAAATTTGGTTATGAGGATAAGTTATGGCTGGTAGTAGTGTCATCGTTATGGGCGTTTGTGCTAGTGGTAAAAGCACAATTGGTGAGCATCTAGCGAAAAAGCTAGGGCGTAAATTCATTGATGGTGATGATCTTCATCCACGAGCGAACATTCAGAAAATGGCTTCGGGCCAGCCTCTGAACGATGATGATCGCAAGCCATGGCTAGAACGCATTCGTGATGCGGCGTACAGCCTAGAAAGCAAAAACGAACACGGCATTATTGTCTGTTCAGCACTGAAAAAGATTTACCGCGATCAGATCCGCGAAGGCAACAACAACGTGACCTTCCTGTTCCTTGATGGCGATAGGGAGTTGATCCTTAATCGCATGCGTATGCGCAAAGGCCACTTCATGAAAGAAAACATGGTGAAGAGCCAATTCGAGACACTAGAGCGCCCAGACAACGAGCCTCAAACTCTGATCGTCAGTATCGACGGAGACATCAGCGACGTGGTGGAACGCTCTGCCGCTGAGCTAATCAAAATGCAAGCGATCGAGGTGGCGTAATGACTCACTCTGTTGTTCTTGAGGTCACACAACGCTTGACCGAGCGCAGCCGTGAAGCGCGCGCTGCCTTTCTTGCTCGCACCGAAGTGCAAGCCGAAGCTGGCAAAGGCCGTGTTGGTTTATCTTGTGGTAACTTAGCCCATGCAGTCGCCGCTTCTTGCTCTTCTGAAAAGAAAAATATTCTCGATTTTACTCATGCCAATGTCGCGCTGATCAGCGCCTACAACGACATGTTGAGCGCCCACCAGCCGTACCAAGATTACCCAGTGCAAATCAAACAAGTGCTGGCGGACTACGGCCATACAGCGCAAGTCGCAGGTTGTGTGCCAGCGATGTGCGATGGGGTGACTCAAGGTCAAGCAGGCATGGATATGTCGCTGTTTTCGCGTGACTTAATTGCGCAATCAACGGCGTTGTCTTTGAGTCACAATGTCTTTGATGCCACATTACTGCTTGGTATCTGTGACAAAATCGCCCCGGGGCAACTGATGGGCGCGCTGTCTTACGCGCATCTACCGACTGCGTTTGTACCAGCGGGTCTGATGGCTACGGGCATCAGCAACGAAGAGAAAGTCGACGTGCGCCAAAAATACGCAGCGGGAGAAGTCGGCAAAGACGCTCTGCTGGATATGGAGTGTCGCGCTTACCACTCTGCGGGTACGTGTACGTTTTACGGCACCGCCAATACCAACCAGTTGGTGTTCGAAGCCATGGGCTTGATGCTGCCAGGTTCGGCATTCATCCATCCCCATACCCAACTGCGTAAAGCGTTAACCGATCACGCGGCTCTGAAAATCGCCTCAATGACGGCGGGTTCTGCACACTTCCGTCCGTTGGCCGAGGTGGTCACAGAAAAGAGCTTGGTCAACGGCATCATCGCTCTACTTGCATCTGGCGGCAGCACCAATCACACCATTCATATGATCGCCGTGGCACGTGCTGCTGGCATCTTGCTCACGTGGCAAGACATCAGCGATCTGTCGGATGTGGTTCCTTTGTTAGCTCGCGTTTACCCGAACGGCCCAGCCGATATGAACGCGTTCCAAGACGCGGGGGGCGTGCCAGCGTTATTGCACCGCTTGAACGAATCCGAGCTTTTGCATCGCGATGTGAAACCCGTGTTTGGTGAATTTGAAGACCAAATGACGCTACCGAGTCTTGTCGATGGCCAACTGACTTGGACACCGTGCCAAGGCAGCCAAGACGGTGACGTGATCGCCAAACCAGACGCCACATTCCAAAATACTGGCGGCACTCGCGTACTGACTGGCAACTTAGGCAAAGCCGTGGTGAAAGTGTCTGCGGTGAAAGAAGAGCAACGCGTGATTGTGGCACCAGCGATCGTATTCCAATGCCAACACGAAGTGGAGGCCGCGTACAAACGTGGCGACCTGAACAAAGACTGCATCGTTGTGGTCACACACAACGGCCCAGCGGCAAACGGCATGCCTGAACTGCACAAGCTGATGCCAATTTTAGGGAACGTGCAAAAAGCGGGCTTTAAAGTCGCGCTAGTGACGGACGGTCGTTTATCTGGTGCATCCGGTAAAATTCCGTCTGCGATTCACGTTTCTCCAGAAGCCATTCGTGGTGGCGCGATTGGTTTGGTGCGCAACGGTGATTTGATTCGTCTGGATTGCCAAACGGGTGAACTGAACAACTTAAGCGACACCACTGGTCGCGAGTTGATTCATTTCGATACCGAATCGACCCAACAAACTTGGGGACGAGGTCTGTTTAGCGTGATCCGCCAAAACGTATCGAGTGCAGAAGAAGGCGCAAGCTTTATTGTTTAAGGCGAGAAGAAAGACCTCGTCGTTCCGACGAGCCCAAGCAAGATCAGGAATTTAATATCAACGTGCTGTGAAGCCAGAGAAAACTCCTCTGCCACAGCACTTTTTGTTGGTAGATTCTGAATCACGCTCGTCCCTCGCTGTTCAGAATGACGAGCGTTGGGATTGGCCTCGGTTCTTTTTAAAAATGAATGAGTCCGTCATTCCGACGAGCCTAAGCAAGATTAGGAATCTACTATCAACGTGCTGTGAAGCAAGAGAAAATCCCCCTCTGTTACAGCACTTTTTGTTGGTAGATTCTGAATCACGCTCGTCCCTCACTATTCAGAATGACGAGCTTTGAGATTGGCCACCGCTATTTCTAAAAACGAATGAATCCGTCATTCCGACGAGCCTAGGCGAGATCAGGAATCTAATATCGACATGCTATGACGTCAGAGAAAACTCCTCTGCCACAGCACTTTTTTGTTAGTAGATTCTGAATCACGCTCGTCCCTCGCAGTTCAGAATGACGAGCTTTGGGATTGGCCACCGCTCTTTCTAAAAACGAATGAATCCGTCATTCCGACGAGCCTAAGCGAGATCGGGAATCTAATATCAACGAGCTGTGAAGCCAGAGAAAACACCTCTGCCACAGCACTTTTTGTTGGTAGATTCTAAATCACGCCCGTCCCTCGCTGTTCAGAATGACGAGCGTTGGAATTGGCCTCAGTTCTTTCTAAAAACGAATGAATCCGTCGCTCCGAAGAGCCCAAGCAAGATCAGGAATTTAATATCAACGTGCTGTGAAGCCAGAGAAAACCCCCTTTGCCGAAACACTTTTGTGTTGGTAGATTCTGAATCACACTCGTCCCTCGCTATTCAGAATGGCAAGCTTTGGAGTTGGCCTCGGTTCTTTTTAAAAATGAATGAGTCCGTCATTCCGACGAGCCTAGGCGAGCTCAGGAATCCACTATCAACGTGCTGTGAAGCCAGAGAAAATCTCCTCTGCCACTGCACTTTTTGTTGGTAGATTCTGAATCACGCTCGTCCCTCGCTGTTCAGAATGACGAGCTTTGGGATTAGCCTCAGTTCTTTCTAAAAAACGAATGAATCCGTCATTCCGACGAGCCTAGGCGAGATCAGGAATCCACTATCAACGTGCTGTGAAGCCAGAAAAAACACTTCTGCCACAGCACTTTTTGTTGGTAGATTCTGAATCACGCTCATCCCTCGCTTTTCAAAATGGCAAGCTTTGGGATTGGCCTCAGTTCTTTCTAAAAAACGAATGAATCCGTCATTCCGACGAGCCTAGGCGAGATCAGGAATCTAATATCAAGGTGCTGTGAATCCAGAGAAAACACCTCTGCCGAAACACTTTTGTGTTGGTAGATTCTGAATCACACTCGTCTCTTGCTACTCAGAATGACGATATCTAGCATTCAGTAAATTACATCAAGCGGTCTTCATCACTACGACCGCAGCAATCACCACAAAGATACCAAACCAGCCGATTGGCTTGAGTTTCTGCTTAAACAGCAAGGCTCCACCCACTGCGGTACCCAAGATACCGATCGCACCCCAAGAGGCATAAGCAATGGCTAAGTCGATCTCTTTCACCGCTTGTGCCAACAGCGTGAATGCTGTCAGTACCAACACAATCGCCGCAATGCCCCAGCCTTTATATTTAAAACCTTTTGAGCGTGTCAGCGCCATATTGGCCATGATATCGACCAAGGCAGCCATCACGACAAATCCAAATGACATCGTAAAAAATTGACTCATGATTCGCACCTTGTACTAGTAGAAAATGAACGTTCTTTTGCCGGTTTATCGGCATTTTTCTTGGCGTTAGGTTGACCATGTGATTCCCCTAAGGTCACACACACAATGCCAACAACGGCTAACATCAAACCAAACAACTCTTGATGGTTTAAGTGTGCATCAAAGGCGATGATCGACACCACGGTGATCAACGAGATACCCAACCCTTCCCAAACAGCGTATGCCACACCGATAGATATTTTCTTCGCGGCAAACGCGAGAAAGTAGTAAGAGATTGCGATCAGCACATACATTACGATGTAGCCCCACCACCCGTGCCCTTGTCCGATAAGAGACATAGTGCTTGTACCAGCCACTTCGGCAACGATGGCGAGCAATAAAAATAGACGTGCAACTAGCATGATTAATCCTCCATCAGAAATAAAAAAAATGCATAACGGAGAATGGTGAATGTCGCGTACCTGTATCGACATTCAAAAAGTTAAAAAGATAAAAATGAGCCACTTCTCCTGACTATTTGAGATAAGGTTAGCGCTGGGTAGGAAAAAGAGACAGGTAATTGAGATATTCATTTTTGAATATCTTAAGAAGTAAGTTGTCTATGTAATCACATAATATTGATAAGGTTAAAGCATCTACTCTCTCATTCAGCCGATGCCATCAGGTGACGTCATTGCGTAAAAATCAGCGGCGTATTGAGGGTTTGTCGCACCACTTTATGTAGGTGTCTGTGCAAAGGATGGTTGCGGTTGGTTTGAAGGAAACCGCCAGAGACCACAAACTGACTGAACTCACGATTAACGGGTGGCATTGCGTAAGAGGCGAGTTCTGGCATCAACAATGCCGAGCTTTGACTGGCATACATAATCGCGTCGGTTTCTTGCAACATTTGGCAAGCCAAACGCAAATTATAGGACTTCAGTAACACTACTGGCTCATAACCCATGCGTCGATACTCGGACTCCACGGTACAAAGCGGTTTATATGACGCAGGCGCAGGCAAAGAGACGAGTGGTAGTTTGGACACCGTGTCCCAATCATTGCTGACTTTCGACAACGTTGGGTGGTTTTTGCGCGCCAAAATCACTCGTTTTTCAACGAATAACGGGCGCATGTAAATGTCTTTCGACAGCTCGGTCTCTTGGTCAAGAATGCAGTAATCGTGCTCGCCTTCTAACATTTCATCGTGCGAGTAAGTATTCCAGCTGGAAAAGGCAAAGTGCGCTTTGGGAAAGGCTCGATGACAACCAGTGAGCAGTCGCTGCCCTTGTTCATCCATCAAATAAGGGTCAGTTACAATCGCAATCTGCCCTTGGTATTGCAGTGGGTCGAACACTTCAAATTCTTGCACCACTTTTTCCAGTGGTGCAACCATATTGTCGAACTCGGCGGCGAGACGAATCGCCATGGGTGATGGCTCTACCCCATGTGCTTTACGCACAAAAAGCGGGTCATCAAACACTTGCTTCAACTTCATCACGCCGCGGCTGGCGCTCGGTTGAGAAATGCCAAGCTGCATTGCGGCCAGCTTGATGCTGCGGTTTTCCACCACGGCTTTTAATAAACGCATTAAGTTGAGATCCAATGCATCCAGCTGATGTGCCATACCCTAACCTACCAATACCATTGATGAGCGAATACAAAGAGCAGTTAACAATTAGTTAAACACTCTCTCCCGACGTGATCTGATAACCCATATCGAAGACTTTTTCTTCTTGCGTTTCGCCTTTCAGGCGCGCAATTAATAGCTCTGCGCTCTTTACACCAATTTGGAAACGCGGCGTATCAACGCTGGTCAGTTTCGGACTGATGGTTTGACCGATATCCAGCGCGTTATAGCCCGCCACTGCCAATTGCTGTGGAACTTGAATGCCACGTTGCTGCGCACTCAGCATGGTGCCAATTGCGATGTCATCGTTGGTACAGAACACCCCATCGAGCGTTGGGTGCGTTTCCAGTGCACGTTCGAGCAAATCATGCGCTAAAGAAAAACTCGAATGATCACCAGTTAATACATGTTTAGGTTCTAGCCCTGCTTCTGTCATCGCGCGATCGTAACCTTGCATCCGCAATTTGGTTCGCGTATCCAGACGCGCGCCAAAATAGACGATTGTACGCTTCCCCGTATCTAGCATCTGCTTAACCACGGTGTACGACGCATCTTCATGATCGAGTCCAACCGCCATATCAATCGGCTCCGATGGCAGTTCCATGGTTTCGACCACCGGAATGCCCGCATTTTTGATCATCTGTAATGTACGCGGCGTGTGATGGCTTTCAGTTAGAATAAGCCCATCGACTTGATAAGAGAGTAATGACGCGATCTTGCGCTCTTCTTCAAGCTCATCGTAGCTAAAATGCGCTAAAAGCGTCTCATAGCCATTGGCTTTGGTCACCATCTCTATGCCCTGAACAAAGGAAGCAAAAATTTGGTTGGACAAAGACGGCAGTAAAATACCAATGGCTTTACTGGAGGACTTTGACAACATCGCCGGTGCACGGTTTTCGATGTAACCCATCTCTTCAATCGCAGTCGCAATCTTGGCCCGAGTCTTTTCTGCCACCGATTCAGGGTTACGCATATAGCGTGAAACGGTCATCTTCGTGACGCCAACCTGGTCTGCGACATCCTGCAATGTCGTACGAGTTTTCTTATTCTGTTGAGCCATAAATATGTGATTTATCAGTAATGTTACAAGTAACATTATGACGAATAGACTCTCTGCCGACAAGTTCAGTGAAAATAATTCGCAAAATCATGACGTTATTACTCCATTAGCCATCAAATTGCGTTTCATGGATTGTGAATCAAAACCGAATAAATAAATGACATTTATATCAAAGTTCTTATAAAATGCCGTACCTAAAAGAATAAGACATTAGTCACAGTGCAGTTAGGCTCTAGCGAAACCCAGATTTACTACCACCTGCTTGATCTGGACGACTCCCAAAAGCAGCAATACCTCCAAGCATTGCAACGAAGTCAACCTGAGCTGTATCGACAACTCGTTCCTCTTTTAGCCAACGAGACACCGGAAGAACAACTAACGCAGTTACTTTATTTTGGTGCTCATCAGGCTACGAACCAAGACGTCGATCTAAGCGGAGAAATCATCAGTAAGTACCGCCTAACTCATGAGTTGGGGCGTGGTGGCATGGGTGTCGTATACGCCGCTCTACGTGCAGATGAAACGTTCGAGCAAGATCTGGCTATCAAGTTTATTCAAAGCAATTTGAGCAATGTGTTAGGGCAACGCGCACTCTTCGATGAAGCTCAACTTCTCGCGCGTCTAAACCATCCTTACATCGCGAAAGTGTTTGACGGCGGTCTCCATCAAGATTCGGTTTACATCGTGATGGAGCGGGTGTTTGGTCAAACTTTGGATGAGTATCTATCTGAAAATAAGCTAGAAAAAACGGAGAAGCTGCTGTTGTTTAAGCAGATCTGCCAGGCGATGGAGCACGCCCACCAGCACCAGGTTTTGCATGCCGATCTAAAACCAGAAAATATACTGATTGATCGTAGCAAGCGTCCCAAGCTGCTTGACTTCAACTTGACTCAAAAAGCGCACTCCAACCGAGAAGATTCACCCTCAGCGCTGATTGCGTTTAGCCAAAATTTTGCCAGCCCAGAGCAGCAAGCAGGACAGGTTCTAACAGAGCAAAGCGACGTGTACTCCTTAGGCAAAATTCTCGCTTTGATGTTTCCATCACCAACAATTTGGTCTGATGTTTACTGGGTGATAAGACGCGCAACGCGTCCTGCCACTCAAATGCGATATACCGATGCTAGAGCATTGCGCATTGATATCGAACGAATTATCGAACGCCGTCCAATCGAGCAGAAAAAAAACTGGCCATTGTATAGCGCCTTTCGCTTGGTACAGCGACGTCCCCTTGCTTCGGTATTGTCAGGCATCATTGTGCTCTCTGGTGTGTTATTTGGCAGCGCCATGATGCAAAAGAATATCCAGCTGCAACAAGAGAAGAAGATTGCAGAAGATATGATGTACGAAATGACTCGCCTCATCTTCCACGCGAAGGGGAAAAATGTCGAACATCTCTCAGTGAACTCCATGATGGAGTTAACACGAAGGCGGATACTCTCTAACCCAGATATCCCCAAACATATAAAACAAAAAATGTTGTTGGCGATGATGACACCGGTGCCAGAGAAGCACCTAACTACACCAATGAGTTGTCAGCCAAATTGTGCGTCTAAGGACAGCACCAACCAATAAGGCTTAAAACAAGATGTATATACGTTCAGTGGTATTTTGGCTGTCTGCATTGACGGCTACGTCCACGTTGGCAGCAGACGTTTCAGCTGCCACTTCACACCCACCAGCTTCAACCTTGAAGCAAGGCTACTTTATCGACGCCCCAGTGACTGGCCTGTATTACAAAACCAGTTCCAATATCACTGGCGTCACTCAGCAAGGAGCATTTCATTACCAACCCGGTGATGTAATTAGCTTCTTCCTTGGTAACGATGATAAAGGTTATCTGCTGACGACCTTATCAAGCCAAGAAGTGCTGACGCCGACGATGGCGACAACCAAACCTAGCCGCAGCATCAATATGACGCGTCTGCTGCTTTCTCTCGACAGCACGCCTGAGAATCGTGAGGAAATTGTCCTAGCAAACCGTGTGCTGTCTGATCCTCACTTTCAAAGCCAGCTCAAAGGCCTTGATCTCAATTACCTGGATGACGCTAAACGCTACCTCAATCTCGATTGGGTATCTGTCAATGAGGCGATTGAGCACCTAAACGAAAGCCAGCAGTACATTGAAAAAAATTTTTCCTCTGATGAGATCATTTTTGAACCTCGCGACATGACGTTCAAAAACATCGTCATCAAAAAGAAGGATTGGCAAGGCCGCGCTTGTGCTTACGATCTACGCTATCAGCATCATCCCAAATATCGTCCTCCTATTGGTGAAACTCGATTCACCATCACCAAAGACTCATTGATTGAACACCCAAGCATTGGCGACCATTTTCAAGGCTGCTTCCTCTCGATGAAGCGCCCTATCACGGAAGATGTCGTCGAACCGATAAGCAAGTTTGCGGATTGGTTTAATATCGTTGGTTGTTCAATCACAGGGTGCACCCGCAACGACTTGAATGGCTTCTCTCTCGAAGACTTCGATGATGAAGGCGACTGGAAGTACCGCTCCGTTGCCCTCAATTTTGATCCGAGCACCGAGTTATTGATGGAAAAAGTACAAGGCCTCGGGCGTAAAAAAAACATCCAACACAATAACCGCACAGAAATGCTCTGGTTTACGTATCCCAATACTAGCGAACACGACATTGACTACCTCGGCGTGTGGCAGCAAACCGAATACCACCAACAGTCCATGACACAATCGTGCCTATTGATGCGCCATCAACAAGTCATGCGACTGCCGCAAAATACGGACACCTGCCCAACCGATACAAGCCTGTACACCCAAGATGTTACCCGCGAATTTGCCGACATGTGGTGGGTCAACAATAGCGCCCCCAAAGCCGAACTCGCGCAAATGAACGTCATGGTACGTTGGTCAACAACCCCATCCGAAATCAATTACACCACCTGGGAATACTTGCCAGCTGGTGCAACTTGGGAGCAAGGCATTTTATATCGCTATCAACAAAATGTTCTGCGCAACCAAGACGGTTCCGATCGCATTGAAACCCACACCATTTCTGAATTTGTCAAAGTGAGCGAGGATGTATAACCATGGCAACAGCAGTAGCACTGACACAAATCATTCAACAATGGCAATCTGGTGATAAACGAGCTGAGAGCGAGCTCTATCAGTTTGCTTATTTACAGTTGCGTAAGATCGCCCAACACGAGCGTGAACGAAATGCAGAAAAGTACGGCACCGACAACAAAGTACTGGCAGACAGCGTCAACAGCACCACGGCATTAATTCATGATGCTTACCTGAAAATGTCCAACTGCGACATGAGTGAAATTGAAACAAAGCGCGATTTCTTTTTGATGGCCGCCAAAGTGATGCGTCAAATCTTGATCGACAACGCACGCTCGCACCAAGCACAAAAGCGTCAACACATTACATTGATGAGAGATGAAGAAGATCGTTTCGAGCAATTGATTATCATGGATAAAGCTCTGGATAGTTTCAGTAGCCGCTATCCACGCCAATCGAGCGCACTCAAACTCAAGTATTTAATGGGCATGAAAAACCAAGAAATCAGTGAGCTACTCGAGTGCAGCGCAAGCCTGATAGAGAAAGACCTCAAATTCTCTCGCAGTTGGCTACAATCACGAATGGCGCACACGTAATCATGAACAAAAAGCTTTGGATAATCGGCGCAGTATGCGTCGGTTTGTTCGGTATTTACTTCATTTCAAACAAACACAATTTGGCATCTGTAAAAGACTCGTCAGACAACGCCGACAAGTCAACCCAGCAAGCACATCGTCAATATGAGCGCACATCTTTAGTTGAAGTAAAGCAAGCGTTGACAGGTTCTGCGTTGGATCGCACTCCTAAAAAAACGGGAGATGACGCATTTAACTCCGCCCTTTTAGGACAACCAGGCCCTGTTACGAATCCATTTCATACCACAGAAGACAACACGTTTTACGAGTCAGCATTGGGTGATAAGAACAGCCGACCACAAGAGGACCCATCAGAGAATAATAAACCCATCATCAACCTCACTGTGGAACAGCAGCTACAAACCATTATTTATGCTTGGGAGCTGAAACAAAACTCTCCGGTGAGTTATTCGCTCAACCTTAACCAGCTTTTTGAAGACCCAGATGGCGATCTCCTCACCACTCAGATTTGGCTTGAAAACGCCAATGGGTTAAGAGTCCTCAACCAAGGACAAATGATGGTGCAAGGAGCGCCTGAGGAAATAAAAACCACCACATATTTGGCGGTAGCAGCGCGCGATGATTATCACGGTAATAGCGATCATGCATGGGTCACAACGCGCTTTGAGTTACCCGTTATCACACCCGATCAAAATGACACAGAACACCCGTTAGTTGGCGATGTAGTTTATCGCCTAGAGACGACACAAAATCTTGCAGGTATCGCGTACGCGTATGAAGTGGTGTATTGCGAGGCCTTTCAGTTTGAGGGGGGCGAAGTAAGTTATGCCGCCTCACACAACAAACGCCAGTGTCCTGAAAAGGGAGACTTGAAAAAAGTGGGCAAGTACAAAATCAGTGATGATTCGTTGATCGTTTATGTCCAAGGTGTACGCCAAATTTGGACCATCAAAAAAGAATACCCATCTCAGGTTCATGAAGATACTCGGAACTACTTCACCACCGTGTTTGATGGTAAACAATTCGAAAGCTATACCATGCAAAAGAACAAGCAGTCCATGGAGAAGCGCATCAATGCACCGACAGGACGATATCTGCATCAAATCTCCTTTTTTGATTATTTGCTACCTCTCCCAAGTGGGGGGTATCTGGTTGCTGAAGTTGGCAATTATATTTATCACTATGGTACTCAAGTCATTGGTCCTCATGGTGAAAGCATCGAATCCGATTTCAATTTACACACTTATGGTCCTAACCTGTATTGTAGTGATGTCGCCATTTGGTATCACAGCCATGTCATTGCTGGTCAAGGAGACTATCAAATCGACATCATATCAGACCCTAACCCAGACGATCCGACTTACCAAATTGATTGCCACGAGTTCATCAGCACCCCTGCTACTGGACAACAATCGTTATCGTTTGATCTTAACTATTCCCCTTACGACGAGCTACTTGATGGCGAGGTGTATAGCTACATTTTACGTCCAAAACCTGAGCTCGCTGATCGCGTTGAGGAATTTAAGATCAACATGATTTATCACGCCCCAGCCCTTACTAATACCCAATAAACCTTTATTTACAGATGGTTATTTTGACAAAACAATCATCCCAAAAACAAAACTGGAACCGTGATCAAATTATCAATTTTCCACCATAGACAAAAAATAGAAATAAATTTTACGGGTTTTGTGCGGATTTTCGTGTCTTGAACCTAAGCTCAATAGTCATTAAAAAGACACCACTCTCTTATATCTCACTAGTGAGATATAAAGAAAAAAATAATAAAAAAGCGACTTTCTCATTCGGAAACGAAACAAGGACAAATAAATAATGAATAAGGTGAGTTTACTAGCAGCGTCAGTGGCTATCGCTCTTACAGGCTGTGGCGGTTCAGATGGTGGTTCAAGCAGTGCTAACGACGGCGTTGTGATCACAGGTTTTGACGGCTACTTCAAGCATGCCGTTGTTTTTGAAGATACGAACAACAACGGCCAATGGGACACTCAAGAAACATTCCTTGGTCTGACCGATGAGAAAGGTCAACTGAAATTGGATGCAAAACCAGAAAGCACTCTAGCGCTACAGACCATCACACCAAACGGTTCAAAGCAGAAACAGCTCATCGCCTTGGATGCGAAAGAGTACGCTGGCAAATACACGGTAGATATGGATCATCCAGGCCAAGCTATGGCGCACGAAATCGTATTCCGTGCACCAACATCATCAAACGTGATTTCACCTATCACGGATCTTGTGGCGATTGAAATGGCAAAAGATCCAGCCATTAGTGAAGAAGACGCGAAAGCGAAAGTAAACCAAGCGCTAGGAGGCTCAGAAGAAGCACCAATTGATCTGTACAGTGATTTTGTTGAAGGTGCGACAAAAAACGCCGAACTACATAAAACCGCTCAGATTCTGACCGACTCGAAAGCACAAAACCCAACGAACTACGAGAAAAAAGCCACGGAGTTTGCTCAAGCGGCAAACCAAGAAGTGGAACGTCTTGTTGCATCTGGCGAAAACATCAATGACCCAAATCTACGTCCAATCATCACTGACGCGACCCCAGACAGCGACACCTTAGCTCCTGAAACGGCAGTTAATAACAAGCTAACCGTAAACAAAATCGTCGAAAAGGCAGCTAAAGATAAGCTAGAAAAACTACCAAAAATCGTACAAGGCGTGGACTTTGATGGCTTAGAGCTAGACATTGAAGGTCTATTTGCAGACAAAGACCAAAACCTTGTGACAACCAAACTGACGCACAACTTTGCAGGCACAGGCATTGAAGTTGTGCAAACTGGCAACCTGATTGTTCTACATCCAACTGCAATCGTAGAGAAAGCTGGTGATTTTGAGATTGTTCTAACGGCGCAAGACATTGATTCGTCAGGTAAGGTTTTGGGTACGGTAAGCACCGTATTTCAGTTCGAAATCGAATCGGCAAACTTACCACCAATGGTTGTAGAAACAGAACAAGCGCGTCTGCAGTCCATCGTTGATGGTTGGTACCTACAACAAGGTGAAGTGTTTGAACAAACACTCGATATTTCTGGTTTGTTCCAAGATAAAGACGGTCAAATTACCGACTACTCAGCGGACTATGTAGACATTGAAGGTCTAACAGTATCTGAGGATGGTAATGCAATTATCACCATTAAAGGCACACCAACAAAAGCAGGTGAAGCTGGAGCAGTACTTGCGATTAGCGCAACAGATGGCCATACCGCGGTACAAATTGCGCTCAGCATGCCAACGGTTATCGAAGGCGTCACGCCACCACCAGTAGTACCGACTTTGGGCTTCACTCACGAGCACTTCAACGGTCAAGAATGGAAAATGGGTAGCTTTGCACAGAAAGATGGTGAAATTGGCTACGCCATGTTGATGCAAGATTCTGAAGGCCTACTATTCTGCTGGGGTTCAAACCACGATGAGATGAATCAAGAGTACAAAGCGAACATCAGTGACTTCCTAAAAGACACATGGGAACACGATGCTTACGCCATTCTTGCCGATCTGGACCAACAAACTGGTTACACGGAATACAACAATAAAGACTGTAACGACGTTGAGCTGAAAGACGGTAAGCTATACAACAGCTACGGCGACGAGTATGAAATGTTGTACCAGCACAAAACCGAGCATAACGGCACTCAAATGATCGTTAAAATATCAGATGATGAGCTGTTCTGGATGGACTCAAGCAATACCCCATTTGCAGAATCACTTTCGGTTGCAGAACACATCAAACACGGCACGGTAGAGCATGACTTGATGGTAGAAAGTAATGGCACAGGCGACGACACAGTCCTGAAATACTCGTCAGGTGCGTACGAATACGACACTGATACTTACAACTACACTTCGTTCATGCCAACAGGATTCCAAACTCCAGGTAATTGGGAAATCCAGAATGATGAAGACCGTGAACTGCTGATTCTAGAAGAAACAGGCTCAGAGTCAGATTACAAAACTCGTCATCGTTACATCAACCGCGATTTTGGTGACTTTTATATTGGTATTCGTTGGAGTAAAGAACAAAACGGTCATGAATCCGCACCGGAATATGGTCTGTACTCTAACAGCAAAGAAGCCATGACAAGCATCGCGAGTTCACTACCGATTTTGGAGCCTGGTGATGATGACTAAAGCAACCATCGTTAACCCTTGCTGTGATAGCGTGCATTTGCGCAGAAGACGCAGAACACTTTGGGAACGATTGGTCGGCATCAAAGAAGTGTATATCTGCTCTAACTGTCACAAAGAAACGCCACTCAAATAGCGATAATATTTGAGACCGCAAAAAAGCCCCGAACTCGGGGCTTTCTTCTATATTTTGACCGCAATATCTGAGTCGTTATTTCACGCACACCACGTTCAATAATGAGGTTCCGGTGAGCTGATTGGGCTCACGATCGGCGAACAAACCTTTCTTATCTTTGCCCCAATACGGCAGTTGCAGTGGCCATTGATTTTTTTCCATCACCCCAGACGCCCTCAGCGCTTTAAACTCTGCAGGGTTAGCTAAGTTCATACCCAGTTGCTGACATACTTTGTGCGAGTTTTCGTAGTTGAGGCGGTTCCACGGCTTACCATGTTCCATGTAAAACTGATTATGGTGATCGAGTAAATATGGGACCACGTACGTTTTGCCCTGTACTGAAGTTCTCAACCGAACTTCAATGTCATCATTTCCAGTGACAATTGGCTTCGCTTTGGTCTTAGCAACAGGCGTAGACGAAGAGCTATCACGCGAACTTTTTGCCTTGGTATCTGGCTTCTCTGCCCGCGCTTTAAAGGCGTCGGTATCAGCTCGCACAGCAGGAACTGGCGCGGGTTTCGGGGTCACCGTCGGTGTTGGCTTAACCGAAGATGCGGCTGATTTCGACGATACAGTAGATTTAGGTGTAGGTGGTGTTACTGGTTGTTTCGTCCCTTTCCCAACCACTCGGATGAACGCCTCTTTGTAATTCGACAAGGTTTTGACTCCTCGTAAGTCATCCCTCGCATCAGACAATGCCTTGTAAGGTCCAATCAAACAGCGATAGCCTTTGGATTCAGGCTTCATCCATACGTCAGTCGTGATTTTACTATAGAGAGGCTTAGCTTTCGCGAGTGACATTGGCTTTGGTAGTAATCCGCATTGAATCCAGTAGAGGTAGTTGCCTCCTTGCGGCACTTTCTTTCCCCATACTCCGTTACCAATTGGGCATGTTTTCTCAAGCATCGGTAATTCTTTCTCGCTGGCTTGAGTGGCTTGGCAAAGGAACTCCTCCGCCTCAACTGGATTAGAAAACTGGGCGCATACCAGCAACAAACCCAAAGCCAGGCTTGCTTGGAAGATACGAGATGGGTGTTGTGCCTTCTTCATTTCCATACACTTCACTCTAAATTAGTGGGTAAGGTCATTATGGCGGCAAAGCGCCAAAAAAATGTGAACAAAGAATAACTAGCAAAAAAAGAGCCGGAATTTGCATCCGGCTCTCAGTTTAGGAAGGAATTAAGTGAATTTACAACGCTTGGTGGGAAAATTCTTATCCTTTGTACAGTTTCGGGTTGAATACATCACGTAGCCAGTCACCCAATAAGTTGATAACCAGAACCAGTGTAACTAACACGATGCCTGGGAAGGCAGTAATCCACCACGCACCTGAGAAGATGTAGTTAAAGCCGATGCTGATCAGCGCACCTAGTGACGGCTGATCAACAGGAAGACCCAAACCTAGGAATGACAGTGCCGCTTCCGACATGATCGCGTTCGCTACCTGTACCGTCGAGATAACCAAGATTGGCGATAGACAGTTCGGCAGAATGTGACGGAACATGATGCGTGGCGCTTTAAAGCCCATCACACGCGCCGCTTCGACGTATTCTTTCTTCTTCTCTGCCAATACCGAGGCACGAATAGTCCGTGCGTATTGCGGCCATTCAGCCACACCGATGATCACCACCAGCATCACCACTGCGTATTGGCTGTAAAAATCGCTGCCAAAGCTGGCTTTGAAAATGGCCGATACGATGATCGCCACCATCATGGTTGAGAACGATAGTTGAACATCCGCAAAGCGCATCAAGAAGCTATCGATACGACCACCGAAGTAACCCGCCGACAAACCAATGATGATACCCAGAATCAACTGAAGACCGACGGCTAAAAAGCCGATCGTCAAAGACAAACGAGAACCGTAAAGAATGGTCGATAAAATATCGCGACCTTGCTCGTCAGTACCCAACACAAAGCGCTCATCGCCATCTTCCATCCACGAAGGTGGCAACTCAGAATCCATGATGTCGATAGACGTCAGATCGTACGGGTCTGTTGGCGCAAGAATCGGTGCAGCCAATGCCAATACTAAGAACATCATAAAGACGGTAAAACTCGCCATCGCCACTTTGTCGCGTTTGAAGTAATACAGAAAATCTGACTCTTTGAAACGCTGCCACGCTGATGGAGCAGGAGCTGGTGTTAAATTTGATTGGCTCATGATTAAGCTCCTTTTCCAGTTAGGTTCACAGTTGGGTTGATGATGCCGTACAGCAAGTCAACGATGGTATTGGTTACCACGAAGATCAGACCAACAAAGATAACGTAGGCAGTGATCAGCGGTGTATCTACACGGTTGATTGCCTCTAGGAAAAGGAAGCCAGTGCCCGGCCATTGGAACACGGTTTCAGTAAGAATGGTGTAGGCCACCATGGTACCAATCTGCACGCCACCTACCGTCAATACTGGTAGCATGGTGTTCTTAAGTGCATGTTGGTAATAAATCTTTTGTAAGTTCAAACCTTTTGCTTTGGCGAACTTAATGTATTCCGAACTCAGAACTTCCAGCATTTCTGAACGCACCAAGCGGATGAACAACGGCAGCATAATAGACGCTAGCGCAATACAAGGTAGGATGAGGTGCTTGATACCATCAATGGTAAAGAAGCCAGATTCCCAACCGAGTACGTTAGCGGTTTCACCTCGCCCATAGGAAGGCAACCAACCAAGTTCTATGGAGAAGACATACATCAGCATGATTGCGGTTAAGAACACCGGAATCGAGATGCCGACACTGCTCATCGCCATGACAAATTTGGTAAAAACACTCTTAGGATGAATCGCAGAGTACACCCCAAGCGGAATAGAGAAAACAA
This sequence comes from Vibrio sp. 1731, assembly GCF_033339955.1. NCBI lineage: Bacteria > Pseudomonadati > Pseudomonadota > Gammaproteobacteria > Vibrionales > Vibrionaceae > Vibrio > Vibrio sp. 1731. The sequence continues at coordinate 272,015 of NZ_JAWOVO010000005.1, forward strand.
TGATGATAAGCGTCGCGCCAAACACGAGCTCTAATGTTGCCACCAGCTTATCGAGGATCACCTCAACCGCAGGTCGCTTGAAAAAGTATGATGTACCCAAATCACCTTGTAGTGCATTACCCACAAAGCGCGTGTACTTTGTGATAAAGGGATCGTTCAGGCCCAAGTCGTCGCGTAGCGCTTGACGCTCCGATTCCGAAACCGACTGACCTACAAGCTCACGCAGCGGATCACCCAGGTTGTCCTGAATGGCAAACGCCACCAAACTGATCACAAACATCACTATCAGTGCCTGAAACAGGCGCTTGACCAGAAACGAAAACATTCCTTGCCCCTTAACTATCCATAGATCTCTAAATTAGAGAGAAAATTCAGTCTAAATAACCAACTCAATCCGACTGAAACAAAACTGAGTCGAGTGCTTTAAGTTGAGGAGGGAAATCCATCCCTCCTCAAAGTCGACTAACCGTGATTATTCAACCACTAGGTCACCGAAGTAAGGCATTACCATTGGGTTAACGATGTCTGCCGCTTTCACGTTAGACTTCGCGCCCCATGCTTCACTTTGCCAGTGTAGCGGTACGAATGCTGCGTCGTTGTATAGTGTCGCTTCTACGCCCTTCAGCATTTCTGCACGTTTCGCAGGATCCGTCTCTACGTTCGCAGCTTCAACCACTTTGTCCATTTCTGGGTTTGAGTAGTAACCACAGTTGTACTGACCACGACCGGTTTCTTCGTTACGAGTCATAGTTAGGAACTCGTTGAAGTTCGCTGAGTCTTCTGTATCTGAGTGCCAACCGATCATCAGCATGTCTGCCGCACACTTGTCGAACTCAGGCCAGTACTGCGCTTTTGGCATGGTCTTCAGATCAACCTTGATACCGATCTTAGACAACATTGCCGCTGCCGCTTGTGCTACTTTCGCATCATTCACGTAACGGTTGTTTGGTGCGATCATCGTTAGCGTCAGGCCGTTTTCGTAACCCGCTTCTTTCATCAGTTCTTTCGCTTTCTTCAAATCGTAGCGAGGAACCAGTTTGTCATCGTGACCTACGTAACCAGCCGGGCTTTGCTGACCAGCGGCCGTTGCGAAGCCTTTCATGATTTTCTTCACGATACCTTCGTTATTGATTGCGTGAACAATCGCTTGGCGAACGCGAACGTCTTTCAATGCTTCGTTGCTGTTTTGGTTTAGTTGGAACGTGATGATACGAGTACCAGGTAGCGTAACTAGGTCGATGCCGTCAGCATCTTCAACGCGTTTGTGGTCGTTTGGCGCTACAGGGTGAATCATGTCAACACCGCCAGAAAGCAGCGCTGCTACACGAGTTGCGTCTTCTTTGATTGGCACAAGCGTTAGCTTATCAACGTTACCTTTCGACTCTTTGTCCCAGTAATCTTTAAAGCGTTCAAATTCCACTTTTACGCCCTGTTCACGAGAAGTCACAATGAATGGACCCGTGCCAGAAACGTTAGTCGATGCGAATGAATTACCGTGCTTCACTAGCTCAGACTTATCTTTGCCGTCCGCAGTTTTGCCAGTGTAGAACTTGCTGTCCATTGGGAAAATGTACGTTGCGGTTTGCAGCACTAGTGGGTAAGGACCTTTAGTTACAAGATCGAACGTGTTGTCGTCAACTTTGACGATTTTCTCGTACGGGTCGAAGATGTTTTTAAAGTCAGGAGAGCTTTGTAAACGCTGGAACGTCCACACGACGTCGTCAGCCGTTAGAGTATTGCCAGAATGGAATTTCACACCTTCACGCAGTTTGAAACGAACAGTCGTATCGTTAATACGTTCCCAGCTTTCCGCTAGGCGAGGCTCGAAATCCATTTTTTGAGTAAAGCGAACCAACGGATCAAATACCATGTGTGACATTTGCAGTGTGCCACCTGATAGCTGCTCATGTGGGTCAAGCGATACTGGGTCAGCTGCATAGCCAACTTTGATATCTGCTGCCATTGCGTTAAAGCTTAGGCCCGCAGCCATTAGCGCCACTGCTAATTTGCTTTTCATGGTTTTCATTTGCATAACTCCTTCATGCGGGGATACGGATCCCTTGTTGTTGTGTTTGCGTCTTTGTTATGACTAAAGGTTAGCCAAGCGAATTGCTTGGTTTATGCCGTTTCGATCTCTTCTCGCAAGCCAGTAAACTCCGGCATCAGAGAAATCAATTTTTTGCTGTATTCGTGTTGAGGTGCCGTGAATAACTGTTCTGTTGGTGCCACTTCTAAAAGTGTACCCATTTGCATCACACCTACTCGGTCACACATCTGACGAATAACAGGTAAATCGTGGCTGATAAACAACATAGTCAAGTTCAGCTCACTTTGCAGATCTTTCAGCAAGTTTAGAATTTGTGCCTGTACCGATACGTCCAGTGCTGAGGTCGGTTCATCACAAATCAAAAGTCGAGGACGAGTCGCCAACGCACGCGCAATAGAAATACGCTGACGCTGACCACCGGAGAATTCATGAGGGTACTTAAGCCCAGCCATTCGACCCAAACCAACATGATCCAATAGGTCATTCACGATTTGGCGAGTTTCCGACTCGTTTTTCGTCAATTTATGGAAACGGATTGGCTCAGCAATAATATCGAATACCTTCATACGAGGGTTCATTGAAGTATATGGGTTTTGGAACACCATCTGCATTTGACGACGCATCGGGCGGCGCTCTTTCTCAGAGGTTAAAGCGGTCAGGTCAATGCCCTCGAATTTCACCTGACCAGAGTTAGGTTGGTATAAACCAGCAATCACACGTGCAATGGTCGATTTACCTGAACCAGACTCGCCCACCAAACCAAAGGTTTCGCCTTCGTGCACTTCAAAGCTCACATTATTAGATGCTTGCACGTATTCTCGGCGGCTCTCGAACAAAGAGTCTTTGGTCACAAAGCGAAGATTGACGTTCTTCACGTCCAAAAGCGGGCCAGTGTACTCACGCTCATCTTGGCTTTGTCCTAACCAGTGGTTCTTGATATCGAGTGGCTCCATTTCCGCCGCTTCTTCGATATAGCTTACTAACGGGAAACGATCTAACTTTCTGTCTGAACGTGGTACCGCTGAAATTAGACTGCGAGTGTAAGAGTGATCAGGATCGCCCAATACTTTGGCTGTTGGTCCAAACTCCACCAAGTCACCACGATACATTACCGCCACGCGATCGGTGACGTTGGAGACGACACCCATATCGTGAGTAACTAACATACAGCCGACATTGTTCTTGATACACAGCTCGCGGATCAAGTTGAGGATTTGGTCTTGGATAGAAACGTCTAACGCCGTAGTTGGTTCGTCCGCGATGATGAGATCAGGCTCACCAGCCAAAGCAATGGCAATGACAACACGCTGACGCATACCACCAGAGAATTGGTGCGGGTACTGCTTTAAGCGGTTTTCTGGTTGAGGAATACCAACCTGCTGCATAAGAGAAAGCGCGCGCTGATACGCCTCTTCATCAGAGACCTTCATGTTGGCGTGGATCGTCTCTTTCAGCTGTTGCTCAACAGTAAAAAGTGGATTGAGCGAGGTCATCGGATCTTGGAAAATAAAACCTATTTTCGAGCCGCGAACCTTACGCATCGCTTCTGGTGATAGGCCAGAAATTTTTTCTCCATCCAAGAAAACATCGCCGCTAGCAACGCGACCTGGAGGGCTAAGCAAATCAATAACGGCGTTACCAACGGTGGATTTACCCGCACCTGATTCGCCAACAACACCCACGATTTCACCACGTTCAATATGAAAAGAAAGTGACTTCACGGCAGCGTGAACGCCGTGTCGGGATGGGTATTCAATACGAAGGTTTTTCACTTCTAATAGTGACATTTCAGACCTCTACTGCCTTGTCTGTGGTATCGAATCATGCCAAAGGCACCATTCATCACCTGAATGAATCCGTTCAAATTCAGAATAATACTCTGAAATCTTAATGCGGAAATAATTTGGCAAAAATCACACAAAAAAGCAACAATTAAAGTATATTCCGCCGAAAAAACATTAAATAAACGCACAATTAGCGAATAAAAATGCATTAACAAGTATTTAACCATTTTCATATCACACTATTTTTGTGCGTCATGCACCAATAAAACTAGAAAAATGCTCTAAAAGTAAACATGAGCTAAACAAGATCATTAACCATATTATTCATGTGTATTTATTAACATTTAACAAACAATATCATATGCAAAAAGTGTTTTTTCAACATAAAAAACTATTAATAAAATAGTCGGCAAATACAAAAAGCCAAACTTAGGAAGAGAAAGGATAGGTCAAAACGTGAACAAAACAGCAAAACCACACAAATCCTGCTCCAACGCAGAATATGCGCCACTTAAGCGGTTTATTGACTAAGCAAAGGAAAGTACCGCTATCCTCATTCGTACGTCATAAGAAAACTCGCCGGTTTTAACCCTTTACGACACAATTGAGAGTGGGATAATAGATGAACAGTGTCAAAGCCAAGCCGTAAATAAAAGGAGCCCCTGTGCTTAAAGCGATTTTTTTTGATATGGACGAGACTTTATGTGCAACGTCACAAGCCGATAAAGTTGCAGGACAAGCGTTTACAACTTGGATTCATAAGACCTATCCACAAGTTACCGAGCCAAAAGCGTTTTTGCAGCGCTACTTGCAGGGTGTATACAAAAAGCTGAATGCTGAGTTCCCTCACCTTGTGGCTCTGCTACCCGATGAAAATGCCTTCCGTTGTGGCCTGATCCAAAACATCTTGGCGGAGCAAGGCGTCAGCATCACTGCAAAAGAGGCTCAACAAGCTCAAGACTACTTTGACTCTGCACGTATGGGCGCGTTCACCTTCTTCCCTGGTGTAAAAGAAATGCTCAGCGACCTTCGTCAACATTACAAACTCGTCGTGATCACTAACGGTCCGATTTTTTCTCAACACCCTAAATTAAACGCGACACAAATGAGCAACTGGGTGGACCATATTATTGTGGGAGGAGAAGAGCCAGAAGAGAAACCTGCTACAAGTATTTTCCAAAAAGCGCTCGACTTGGTCGAAGTAAAACCAGAAGAGGCTCTACACGTGGGCGACTCTTTACCTGCTGACATTGCTGGCGCTAACAATATGGGCATTTTGAGTGTGTGGGTGAATGCGACAGGCGCAAGCAACTCAACGGATATAACGCCAAGTTTTGAAATCCAAGAAACGGTAGACCTGAAAGAAATCCTTAAAACACTCGCCCAATAAAAGCAGCGGATTAGAAAACTACAAAACCCCAGACACTGCTCTGGGGTTTATTTTGTCAGCTCGAAAAGCATTTGGATCATAGGTGGTCAAAAGCCCCTAGAGCTGTACACTTTTGGGAAAAATTGAAATGGAATGCCGATTCTTTTCAGGAGATATGCAAAAAAGCCCCAGTCTTTCGACTGAGGCTCTAAATAGCGGTCGGTGAAGAGCCGAATTCTAACTTCAGGCGAACCCCACTTGGGTTCAAATCCATTGATACATTACCGACTAATACAGTCCAAGCGAGATCATAAACTCTAAAACGACGAAAGCCTGCTAAAAAGCAGGCTTTCTAATAGTGGTCGGTGAAGAGGGATTCGAACCCCCGACCCTCTGGTCCCAAACCAGATGCGCTACCAAGCTGCGCTATTCACCGAACTGTATTTGCTGATTTTCTCAAATCAGACAGGACACTTCAACTAAGAAGTCACCTTAATTAATGGGGTGGCTAACGAGATTCGAACTCGCGACCACCGGAATCACAATCCAGGGCTCTACCAACTGAGCTATAGCCACCATCAATTTTTGCTGTTTACCGCTCTATTAGAGCCATAAACTAAATAGTGGTCGGTGAAGAGGGATTCGAACCCCCGACCCTCTGGTCCCAAACCAGATGCGCTACCAAGCTGCGCTATTCACCGACGATGTTTTATCTTGATTGAATCAAGATTGGGAGCAATGCTACCGCATTCAATCTAAAAAAGAAAGAATGGGGTGGCTAACGAGACTTGAACTCGCGACAACCGGAATCACAATCCGGGGCTCTACCAACTGAGCTATAGCCACCACTGATTTTTACCGATGTATCCTCCGAGGCAATGGTACGCCCGAAAGGATTCGAACCTTCGACCTTTGGCTCCGGAGGCCAACGCTCTATCCAACTGAGCTACGGGCGCATGCCCTATCGGCGGAGTGGAATAATACGGATATCACACTATGCCGTCTAGTACTTTTTTTACTTTTTTTATCGTTTGGTCTCTTTTTCGACAGTTATCTTCCGTTAAAGTGGATTTTTGATGTGATTCACGCCCTGTCATGGATAACTTGTTGTTTATTGCAACAAGTTATCGGGATATAATCACCCATTATTTACATTGATTTAACAGCTGCAACCAAGTTGTCTAATCATTCTATGCCATTCAGTGGAATTTAATGATTTCTCTGCTCGGCATTAATACTCTAACTATATAAATAGGTAAGTCACTTACCTCGGGAATGTGAAGTGGGTTTAATGGATATGTCTCGACAAATGATTAGCGTTTTGTTCGCTGCCTTAACGTTTTCTACGGCAGCTTTAGCTTCTGACATCAGCCAAACTGAATACGATGCGATCGCAGAACGCATCCAACCTGTCGGTGATGTTTATCTAGCGGGTTCTGAGCCAGTGAAAGAAGAGCCAACCGGTCCACGTGATGGCGCCACAGTTTATGGTACTTTTTGTATTGCTTGTCACGCATCTGGTGTAAACGGCGCACCTAAAACAGGTAATGCCGATGATTGGGCACCACGTATTGCACAAGGCAAAGATACGTTAGTGAAGCACGCATTAGAAGGCTTCAATGCGATGCCAGCCAAAGGAACCTGTATGGACTGTTCTGACGATGAAATCATCGCAGCAATTGACCACATGATTGAAGGTCTATAAGTAAAGACATCAACGAAAAAGGCTTGCCAGTTGGCAAGCCTTTTTGTTTTTAGTCAGTGAGAACAGGGTTACTTTACTTCTTAAACATTGCTCGAATATTGGCAATGTGTGCTTGACCTTTCGCCATACGCTCTTCTGCTGATACTGGCTTTTTGTTTACTTCCCATTCAACGTCATCAAATGGCAACTCATCCAAAAAGCGGCTTTGAGTCGGTTTGATCAACTCGCCGAACTGCCGACGCTCTTTGCACATAGTGAAAGTCAGTTCACGTTGCGCGCGAGTAATACCAACGTACATCAGGCGACGCTCTTCTTCCACGTTATCTTCATCAATACTGGTTTGGTGCGGTAAAATACCTTCTTCGGACCCAATTAAGTATACATATGGGAACTCAAGGCCTTTTGATGCGTGCAAGGTCATCAGTTGTACTGCATCACTGTCTTCATCTTCTTCACCGCGCTCCATCATGTCACGCAAGGTCAAACGTTGAACGACTTCTTTTAACGTTTTCTCTTCTTGATCGTAGTTGTCACCCTCTAGGTCCGCCACTATCCATGAATAAAGATCAGAAACGTTCTTCATTCGCATTTCAGCGGCTTTCGGACTTGCTGAAGTTTCGTATAGCCAATCTTCATAATGGATATCACGAACTAGCGAACGAACCGCTTCGACGGTATCACCACGCTCAGCTTGATCAGCAATCGCCACTAGCCATTGGGTGAAACGACGCAGGTTTTCTAGGCCACGTCCCGTTAGGTGCTGTTCGAGCCCCATTTCAAAGCTCGACTCAAACAGGCTCTTCCCTCGCATATTGGCATAACTGCCTAACTTCTCTAACGTTACTGGGCCAATTTCACGTCGTGGAGTATTCACAATGCGCAAAAATGCATTGTCGTCATCCGGATTAACCAAAACGCGCAAATACGCCATGATGTCTTTAATCTCTGCGCGCGCAAAAAACGAGGTGCCGCCAGAAATTTTATACGGTACACGGTTTTGCATCAGAGACTTTTCAATCAAACGTGATTGGTGGTTACCACGGTATAGAATCGCATAATCTTTATATTCGGTACGGTTTAGGAACTTATGCGCAATTAGTTCACCCGTTACGCGCTCTGCTTCATGCTCTTCATTTTTAGCCAACAACACTTTGAGTTTTTCACCGTCAGGAATTTCAGAGAACAAGGACTTCTCATAGACGTGAGGGTTGTTAGCTATCAAAATGTTGGCCGCACGCAGGATTCGACTCGTTGAACGGTAGTTTTGCTCTAGCTTAATCAAACGCAAATTTGGATAATCTTCACCCAGCAACACGAGGTTCTGAGGTTTCGCACCACGCCATGAATAAATAGACTGATCGTCATCCCCTACAACCGTCAATCGCCCACGTTCTCCGACAATTAATTTGACCAGCTCATACTGACTCGTGTTGGTATCTTGATACTCGTCAACCAGTAGGTAACGGATACGATTCTGCCAACGCTGACGAACATCTTCATGATTACGTAAGAGTAAAACGGGCATCAAAATTAGGTCATCAAAATCGAGCGCGTTATAGGCTTTCATTTGCTTTTGGTACATATCAAAACAGAACGCAAACAATTGTTGCTGTTCACCTTGCGCACGCGCTTTGGCTTGCTCTGGCGTCAACATGTCGTTTTTCCAGTTGGAAATACAACTCAGAAGCTGACGTAGCAGATCTTTATCACCATCAAGCTGCTTTTCGGTAAGTTCTTTGAGCAGCGCTAGCTGGTCTTGGTCATCAAACAGTGAGAAGCCCGATTTCAACCCTAAATGCTTGTACTCACGCTTGATGATGTTCAATCCTAAAGTGTGGAATGTTGATACCATCAAACCTTTAGACTCACCTTTCCCTAACGTTTGACCTACACGCTCCTTCATTTCACGTGCTGCTTTGTTGGTAAACGTCACCGCAGCAATGTTACGCGCTTTGTAACCACATTGCTGAACCAGATAAGCGATTTTATTGGTAATAACACGAGTTTTGCCCGAGCCAGCACCAGCTAGCACTAGGCATGGACCAGACACGTATTTCACGGCTTCATCTTGACTAGGGTTCAGCTTCATAGAAATTCTCTGCGGGTGATGAATGTGGCGCCTATGATAAAGGGGTGGCCTCGTGAAAGCTATGCTGATTTCTTGTAATTTTCACACCAATTAAGTGCAATATTCTGTTGCATAAATGGCGGGTATTTAAGCTATAATGAATGAACGTTCATTCACTAAAGGGTGACATTATGAAGGATAACCCTGCTGTAGATAAACGAGAACAAATCTTAGTCGCTGCTGAACAACTCATTGCTGAATCTGGCTTTCAAGGGCTTTCCATGCAAAAGCTCGCCAATGAGGCAGGTGTCGCAGCAGGGACGATTTACCGTTATTTCTCAGATAAAGAACATCTTTTAGAGGAACTACGCCTTAACGTTGCTAAGCGTGTTGCTACTGCGGTGCAACTAGGTGTTAGTGAAGAGATGCCTTTAAAACAGCGTTATCGAACCATGTGGCTCAATATTTGGAATCTAGCGAGCTCGAACTTAAGTGCGATCAGCAACCGGGTCCAATATGAATCTTTACCCTGTTCAAATAGTAGCAAAGCTCGGGAACTTGAGAGACAAATGTTTGCCCAAGTAGATCTTCTTTTTAATCAGGGTAAAGACGAGGGAGTATTCAAGCTTCTCGATAACGAAGTACTTTCTGGATTAAGTTTTGAGGCAAGTGTTGCACTTGCTCGGAAACACGCTTTGGGATTTTATCAACTGGATAAGACGGCATTAGAGGCCGCTATTGAAGCCAGTTGGGATGCAATTATTAAACACTAACTTGGAGTTCTTAATAGAATGAAAAAGTGGACTTTCTTTATGTTACTTATCGCCGTTCTCTTGTTCGGCAGCGTGATAGGTTTCAATTTATTTAAGCAACAAAAGATCGCTGAATACATGGCAAACCGTCCTGAACCTGAGTTCCCAGTAACCGTGACAGAAGTGCAAGCGGTGGATTGGGTACCAGTCATCGAAGCAATTGGTTTTATCGAGCCAAACCAAGGCGTGACGGTAGCAAATGAGACCAGCGGTGTTATCGATAAAATCGCGTTTGATTCCGGTACTCAAGTTAAATCGGGTCAGCCATTAGTGTTGCTTGATTCTGAAGTCGAAAAAGCAAATTTGAAGAGCTCGCAAGCTAAGTTGCCAGCGGCAGAAGCGAAATACAAACGCTACCAAGGGCTATTCAAAAAAGGCTCTATTTCTAAAGAAGCGTATGACGAAGCAGAAGCAAACTACTTCTCCTTAAAAGCGGATATTGAAAGCCTGAAAGCGACCATCGACCGACGCGAAATCAAAGCGCCATTTGATGGTGTGGTAGGTATTCGTAACGTGTACCTCGGTCAGTACCTACAGGCGGGCACCGACATTGTTCGCCTTGAAGATACCAGCGTGATGCGCTTGCGCTTCACCGTGCCACAAACCGATATTTCACGTATCAATATCGATCAAGAAGTGGATATCTTTGTTGACGCTTATCCAGACCAACCTTTCAAAGGGTCTATTTCTGCGATTGAACCAGCTGTAAACGTACAAAGTGGTTTGATTCAAGTTCAAGCGGATATCCCTAACAGTGACGGCAAACTGCGTAGTGGTATGTTCGCGCGTGCAAACATCATTCTGCCTAAATTAGAAAATCAGGTCACTCTACCTCAAACCGCGATCACATTTACGCTGTATGGCGACAATGTTTACATCGTAACAGAAGAAGATGGCGAAAAACGCGTTAAGCAGCATGTGGTAAAAGTTGGCGAACGCTCTAAAGATATCGCACACATTCTAGAAGGCGTGAAGCCAGGTGATGTAGTGGTGACATCGGGTCAAGTCCGTTTGAGTAACCATGCGAAAGTAAGCATTGTCGAAAGCGATGCAACTACCCCACCTGCTGAAACACCAATGCTTTAAGTTGGAGGCATCATGCGCTTTACAGATGTTTTTATAAAACGTCCAGTTTTAGCGGTATCGATCAGCTTTTTGATTGCATTGCTTGGTTTGCAAGCGGTGTTCAAAATGCAGGTTCGTGAATACCCTGAAATGACGAATACGGTGGTCACCGTGACCACCAGTTACTACGGTGCAAGTGCCAACTTGATCCAAGGCTTTATTACTCAGCCATTGGAGCAAGCGGTAGCGCAAGCCGATAATATTGATTACATGACTTCGCAATCGGTACTGGGTAAATCGACCATTACTGTCAACATGAAGTTGAATACTGACCCAAATGCGGCGTTGTCTGACATTCTGGCGAAAACCAACTCGGTACGTTCACAGCTACCAAAAGAAGCCGAAGACCCAACCGTAACCATGTCGACAGGTTCGACAACGGCGGTACTGTACATCGGCTTTACGAGTGACGAGTTATCTTCAAGCCAGATCACTGACTACCTTGAGCGTGTAATCAACCCGCAGTTGTTCACCGTAAACGGTGTGTCCAAAGTTGACCTGTATGGTGGTATGAAGTACGCACTGCGCGTATGGCTAGATCCTGCCAAAATGGGCGCTTTGAAGTTGACCGCAACCGATGTGATGAGCGTTCTTAACGCCAACAACTACCAATCTGCAACCGGTCAAGCGACGGGTGAGTTCGTGCTTTATAACGGTAGCGCAGATACTCAGGTATCAAACGTTGCTGAACTTGAAGCATTGGTCGTGAAAACTGGTGAAGGGGATGTCATCCGCCTAGGTGATATCGCTAAAGTAACGCTAGAGAAGAGTCACGACGTTTATCGCGCAAGTGCAAACGGTCAAGAAGCTGTGGTTGCAGCGATCAACGCAGCGCCAAGTGCTAACCCAATCAACATTGCAGCAGACGTACTTGAACTGTTGCCTCAGCTTGAGCGCAACCTACCAAGTAACATCAAAATGAACGTAATGTACGACTCAACTATCGCCATCAACGAATCGATTCACGAAGTAGTGAAAACGATTCTTGAAGCAGCAGTAATCGTACTTGTGGTTATCACACTGTTCCTGGGCTCATTCCGCGCGGTAATCATTCCTATCGTGACCATTCCACTTTCATTGATTGGTGTGGCAATGGTGATGCAGGCAATGGGGTTCTCTTGGAACTTGATGACGCTACTGGCGATGGTGCTTGCCATCGGTCTGGTGGTGGATGACGCGATCGTTGTACTAGAAAACGTTGACCGTCACATCAAAGAAGGGGAATCGCCATTCCGAGCTGCAATTATTGGTACGCGTGAAATTGCGGTTCCAGTTATCGCGATGACATTGACGCTAGGTGCAGTGTACGCGCCGATCGCATTGATGGGTGGTATCACCGGTTCATTGTTCAAAGAGTTCGCTTTGACACTGGCAGGTTCAGTATTCGTATCCGGCATCATCGCTTTGACACTATCACCAATGATGTGTTCGAAGATGCTGAAGGCGAACGAGAAGCCAAGCAAGTTTGAGCAAAAAGTTCACCATATCCTTGATGGCATGACCACTCGTTACGAAGGCATGTTGAAAGCGGTAATGGCTCATCGTCCGGTTGTTATTGCGTTTGCAATCATTGTATTTGCAAGCTTACCGGTCTTGTTCAAGTTTATTCCTAGCGAACTAGCACCATCTGAAGATAAAGGTGTGGTCATGCTGATGGGTACTGCCCCATCAAACGCGAACTTGGACTATATCCAAAATACCATGGATGACGTAAACCAAATACTCTCAGATCAACCGGAGGTGGAATACGCACAGGTCTTTAATGGTGTACCAAACTCAAACCAAGCGTTTGGCCTAGCAACATTGAAGCCTTGGAGTGAACGAGAGGCAAGCCAATCTGAAATCACGAAACGTGTGGGTGGCCTAGTATCAAGTGTGCCTGGTATGTCTGTCACTGCATTCCAAATGCCAGAGCTTCCAGGTGCAGGCTCAGGTCTACCTGTTCAGTTTGTAATTACAACACCAAATAGCTTCGAGAGCTTGTTTACTATCGCTAGCGATATTCTAACCGATGTTGCAAGTAGCCCAATGTTTGTCTATTCCGACCTGGATTTGAACTACGATTCAGCAACGATGAAGATCAAGATCGATAAAGACAAAGCGGGTGCCTACGGTGTGACTATGCAAGACATTGGCATCACTCTCAGCACCATGATGGCAGATGGTTATGTAAACCGAATCGACCTGAATGGTCGCTCGTATGAGGTGATACCTCAAGTTGAGCGTAAATGGCGTCTAAACCCAGAATCGATGAAGAACTACTATGTACGCTCTGTGGATGGTAAAGCGGTTCCATTAGGCAGTCTGATTACAATCGATGTGGTGGCTGAGCCTCGCTCTTTGCCACACTTCAACCAGCTAAACTCAGCGACTGTGGGTGCAGTACCATCACCTAGTGTTGCTATGGGTGACGCAATCGACTGGTTTGAAAATATTGCACAAACCAAACTGCCTGCAGGATATAACCACGATTACATGGGCGAATCTCGTCAGTTTGTAACGGAAGGTAGTGCCTTGTATGCAACCTTCGGTCTTGCACTTGCGATCATCTTCCTCGTTCTGGCGATTCAATTTGAATCACTCCGCGATCCTATTGTCATCATGGTATCTGTTCCTCTGGCAATATGTGGTGCCTTGATCGCATTGGCCTGGGGTACGGCCTCGATGAACATCTACTCGCAGGTTGGTTTGATAACGCTGGTCGGCCTAATAACCAAGCACGGTATCTTGATCTGTGAAGTCGCCAAAGAAGAGCAGTTACATAATAAACTGTCTCGTATTGATGCGGTGATGGAAGCTGCGAAAGTGCGTCTTCGCCCTATCCTAATGACCACTGCAGCGATGATCGCAGGTCTGATCCCGCTGATGTACGCAACAGGTGCAGGTGCCGCGCAACGTTTCAGTATCGGTATCGTCATCGTTGCTGGCCTTGCAATCGGTACACTGTTCACACTATTCGTACTACCTGTGATTTACAGCTACCTAGCTGAAAAACACAAACCTCTGCCAGTATTTGTTGAAGACAAAGACTTGGAGAAGTTAGCGCGAGTTGACGAAGCGAAAGCAGCTCATCGTGAATTAGCGGATAACAGATAAGCTATTAAGGCATTCAAAAAGGTCACTTCGGTGGCCTTTTTTATTGCCGCTCTCTTTTTTGCCATCTAAGTGGCGACTTTCACGTATCATTTACTTAAAATGAGGACAAATCAAAAGGAGTTTTAGCCACTATGTTTGACCCAAAGAAATTAGAGCAAATTGCTAAACAGATTCACGACTCAATGCCTCAACCTGTAAAAGAATTGGGCTCTGATGTCGATCAGAAAGTTCGTCAAGTAATCCAAGGCCAGCTAAACAAGCTAGATGTTGTAAGTCGCGAAGAGTTTGATGTTCAAACTCAAGTTTTACTACGTACACGTCAAAAGCTAACAGAAATGGAACAGAAGTTGGCGCAACTTGAAGAAAAGCTTGCTGAAAAATAAGTATCAAAGCGCTCCTCACAAAGGAGCGTTTTTCTTATCGGCGCGCAGATAAATCGGCTAAAAACAAAAAGGCTTGGTCAACGGCGACCAAGCCTTTTGATTAGATGTTGTGTTTTATTTTGTATTTATCACTCCAGTCTGCCTGGAGTTTATCTACTGCGTTACTTGAGACTAAGTAAATTACGCTGTATTAAGGTTTCATTTCTAGGAGAAGGCGCGGACTTTACGATAGTAAACGAGCACCTTCGACACCGAAATGGAGTCATTTAGCCGCCCACCGCGATACGCTTCATATCAGTCATGTAACCACGTAGCTCTTCACCGATGTACTCTACAGGGTGGTTACGGATTGTTTCATTCACAGCGATAAGAGTCGCGTTATCCACTTGGTTAGACGTTTCACCTAAACCTTTACCAATTACGTCAGTATTTACGGCTGGCATAAACTTCTCACGTAGAAGCGGCGTTGCTACGTTAGCGAACAGGTAGTTACCGTATTCCGCAGTGTCTGAGATAACCACGTTCATCTCGTATAAACGCTTACGTGCGATAGTGTTTGCGATAAGTGGCAGCTCGTGTAGAGACTCGTAGTAAGCAGACTCATCGATGATGCCAGATGCCGTCATCGCTTCGAATGCTAGCTCAACACCCGCACGAACCATAGCAACCATCAAGATACCGTTATCGAAGTACTCTTGCTCAGAGATTTCTACGTCAGTTTCTGGGTAGTTTTCGAAAGCAGTTTCACCTGTTTCTGCACGCCAGCCTAGTAGATTTGCATCGTCGTTTGCCCAGTCAGCCATCATAGTGCTAGAGAAGTGACCGGTGATGATGTCATCCATGTGCTTGTTGTATAGCGGACGCATCAGTTCTTTTAGCTCTTCAGAAAGCTCAAATGCTTTCACTTTTGCAGGGTTAGTTAGGCGATCCATCATGTGAGTGATACCACCAAACTTCAGTGCTTCAGTGATGGTTTCCCAACCGTATTGAAGAAGCTTACCAGCGTAGCCAGGATCGATACCATCAGCAATCATCTTCTCGTAACATACGATAGAGCCAGCCTGTAGCATGCCACAAAGGATAGTTTGCTCACCCATTAGGTCAGATTTCACCTCAGCAACAAAAGAAGACTCTAGACAGCCTGCACGGTGACCACCTGTTGCTGCAGCCCAAGCTTTCGCGATATCCCAACCTTCACCTTTTGGGTCGTTCTCTGGGTGAACAGCGATAAGAGTCGGTACACCGAAACCGCGCTTGTATTCTTCACGAACTTCCGTACCTGGACATTTAGGTGCAACCATTACTACCGTTAGGTCTTTACGGATTTGCATGCCTTCTTCAACAACGTTGAAACCGTGAGAGTAACCTAGTGCTGCGCCTTCTTTCATTAACGGCATTACCGTCTCAACAACGTTTGTGTGCTGCTTATCTGGAGTAAGGTTTACTACTAGATCAGCTTGTGGAATTAGCGTTTCGTAGCTACCTACCTCAAAACCGTTGTCTTTTGCGTTTTTGAATGACTGGCGTTGCTCATCAATCGCGGCTTGGCGAAGCGCATAAGCAACGTCTAGACCAGAGTCGCGCATGTTCAGACCTTGGTTAAGACCTTGAGCACCACAACCTACAATGACCACTTTCTTACCTTTCAGATAATCCGCTTCTGAAGCGAACTCACTGCGGTCCATAAAACGACAACGACCTAATTGGTCCAACTGCTCGCGCAAGTTTAGGGTATTGAAATAATTAGCCATCTGGGTGCTCCTTTGAGATTCTTCCATTGAGGTCAGTAATTGCCTTACCGAATAACTTCATACTAAAACAGACATGAGATTGCTTAAAGTGATATATTCACAATTAGTTATTGCAATTTATGCAACATGGAAATGAAAATTTAATGAATATCAAAAGCCTGCAACTTTTCATTCATCTCTGTGAGAGTAAAAGTTTCGCCAAGACCGCAGCGGCAATGCATATTAGCCCTTCAGCCTTAAGCCGACAGATACAAAAATTAGAGGAGGAAACCAGCCAACAATTGTTTTTACGCGACAACCGTAGCGTTGATTTAACTATCCAAGGTAAAAAGCTAGTCCCAGTTGCCTTAAAGATTCTTGGCGAATGGCAGCAGTATCAGAGTCACCTGAAGGGAACCGAGGATGAATTGAAAGGAGAAATCCGTCTCTTTTGTTCTGTTACTGCAAGCTACAGCCATCTTCCGGAGCTAATCTCTGACTTTCGTATTCAGAACCCTTTCATTGAGTTCAAACTATCAACCGGCGATCCAGCTCAAGCGATCGACAAAATACTAGCAGATGAAGCCGATATTGCCATATCAGCCAAGTCAGAACAGATGCCAAATAAAATCGCATTTGAAACGATCAGTGAAATCCCACTTTCTGTCATCGTACCTGTTGGGGTTAGTGCGTTTGCTGAAGAGCTACAAAAAGAAAAACCAGACTGGTCGGTCATTCCATTCATACTCCCAGAAGCAGGAACGGCAAGGGACAGGGCCAATACTTGGCTCAAACAAATGAAAATAAAGCCAAAGATCTACGCACAAACCTCCGGACATGAAGCCATCGTAAGTATGGTTGCATTGGGGTGTGGAGTAGGTATCGCACCTGATGTTGTAATCAACAACAGTCCGGTAAGAGAAAAGATAAATCGTTTAAAAGTCTTACCAATTAAACCTTTTAAACTTGGTGTTTGCTGCAACAAAACTCAGCTGGAGAATCCGCTTGTTAAAGCCTTTTGGAAGGTTGCAGAGAGCAAGTATATCGCACCTTAGATGAACACTTTTTAGGTATAAAGTGGGCTAATTTTAAAACTCTATAGATGCAAAAAAGCCCGCTCTTTCGAGCGGGCTTCTTAAATTTAAAGCCTGGCGATGTCCTACTCTCACATGGGGAAGCCCCACACTACCATCGGCGCTATTTCGTTTCACTTCTGAGTTCGGCATGGAAATCAGGTGGGTCCAAAACGCTATGGTCGCCAAGCAAATTCTT